>DAOQRQ010000370.1:0-3394 GCA_035355815.1 Ferruginibacter sp.
ATATTCATCTACGAACTGCGTTTCCGGGTTTGATCTTTTGGAGTTCCGGTACGCTGCATTGGTATTATACGAAGTATCGGGTTTGCCTGTAAGGCCTGGCCATGACTGTGACGCCGCATTTCCGGTTATTGTGCAAACAGCAAGTATAAGAATGCCCCGTTTCATTTATTTTACTGTTTTGTAATGCTGTTTATATACACTTCTATATTTGATTGGTTCTTATCCAGTGTAAAAGCAGAAGCATCGGTTGCGTCATCCGGGTTTAATCTGTTCTTGCTTTCCCATTCGTCCGGCATGCCATCCTTATCTGTATCAACAGGTGCAGGCTGTGATGCTAATGCAGGCCATGCATTTATGGTAAGTTCATACGCTGTACCATGCGGAAAACCACCCTGCACATCGATGAAACCTCCTGTGCGGTTTTTGACGTCGTTGATGATCCTTTGGTCGAGCGTATCTCTTTTGTAACTGGCGCCGGCAAATTTTAAAACGGATCCATAGGCTTCAACCGCCGTTTCTGTTTTAATGGGCATCGCCGGAAAGGGCTTATCCAGTTTGGCAGCAAGCGCATCGGCCGCTGTTCCATTATTCATACTTACCCCCAGCCAGTTATTGGCCGTGAGCGCAGGCTGGCCGTCGATATAATTCCCGTCTACATAAAATTTGCCGAAGGGAATGCCGGGAAGTTTTTTATACGGATTAACCACCCTTGTCTTTGCATTGTTAGAAGTGGAAGGACCGTATTTGTAATAGTTGTTTACAATATTATAGTTACCTCCTTCCCCGGCATATACATTATTACCGCCCCAGTTGTAGATAACGTTATTGCGGTAGTCGCAATTTTCTTCCGGGGCATTGCGGATGCCGTCGAAACGGGGTGTACGGTTATTGCAATGAGCAAACAGGTTGTGGTGTGCCGATAAATGTTTGCCGCCCCATATACCGCCAAAGCCGTGCTGTTCGTAATCTTTATCGCCCGTTTCAAAATGATAAGAGTAATTAAGCGGTTCGGAGATCAGGTTCCATTGCAGCGTAGTGCTGTCGCCGGCATAAATGCTGAACACTTCATCGGTACTCCAGCTCATGGAACAATGATCGATGATGATATTCTTTCTTCGTACCCCGCCAAAAGCATCATCGCCTCCGTTACCATCTACCATTCCTCCCCGCTGGTATTTATCACCCAGCCTGAACCGGAGATACCGTACAATAATATTATCACCGCCCAGGCTCACCGAATTATCTGCCAGGCAGATCCCTTCACCCGGTGCTGTTTGCCCGGCAACGGTTACATCGCCTTTGATGATGAGTTTTGTTTCAAGATGAATGGTACCCGATACCACAAAAACAATAATGCGTTTGTCTTTTGCTTCTGCTGCTTCCCTGAAACTGCCCGGGCCTTTATCGTTTAAGTTTGAAACAATGAATACCTTTCCTCCCCTGCCCCCGCTTGTGTATTTACCAAAGCCTTCTGCTCCCGGGAAAGCAATGGCCTGCCAGGTTG
Source organism: Ferruginibacter sp. (assembly GCA_035355815.1). Classification (GTDB taxonomy): domain Bacteria; phylum Bacteroidota; class Bacteroidia; order Chitinophagales; family Chitinophagaceae; genus Ferruginibacter. Next base: position 1,505 of record DAOQRQ010000370.1, read on the forward strand.
AATAGCCCGTGCCGGTTGATCGTTTTTGCCCGGTACAGGATACCAGCAATATGAGCAGCAGACTTTTCAGTATAACGGGCAGTTGTTTCATTTTTTATTTTCAACAGCTTTGTCAAATAAAATAAGGCTGCAATTAAGCAGCCGTATTTTAAAAACAAAAACTAACATGAGAAAAAACTTAATAGCCTGGGTTCTGCTGCAACTGCCCCTGGTAAGAGGCGATCATCGCCTGGTCAAAGGGATACAATTCGCTTTTACCCGGAACAAAGAATGATGCAAAGCCCTGCCATAATGGTTTACCATCGATGGAACTGGCTGTTGTTAAATGTTGCGCCCAGTCAACCCTTGTCCAGCCGGTTGTTGGCGAAGGAATCTGCGTAGGCCTCCAGAAAGGCTGTGCCGTTAATGCCGTATTGGTTCCGGCATAGAACTGAATTTCTTCACCTACGTTACGCCAGTAAATATATTGCGGTACATTATTGTATGGAGCTACCCGGTCCCTGATCTGCTGGATCTTTGTTCTTGCTTCGGCAATTTTTGCAGACAGAAGGTTCCAGCGCAAAAGGTCGTACCGGCGAATGCCTTCATGACCAAATTCCAGGAAACGTTCGTTCACGATCGCATCAAAGAATCCGGCCTTTGTATTTGGTGTAATACCGATCAGCCCGGTGTTATTCCTGTAAGCTCTTTTCCTTACTTCTTCAAAAGCGCTGATCGCCTGTGCTGTTGGTCCGCCATTGATCTCATTCACTGCTTCTGCATACATCAGCAATACATCCGAGAAACGGATCATGGCCCAGTTATAACCAACGTTCAGAACAGTGCCGGGCAATAATGGTACTCTCCAGTCGCGGCGGTATTTACCGGTATTCAATTCGCCAAGACGGCGTTGCGATTTAATATTTGTGGCAGAAGTTACCTGGTAGTGAGTAACAGTAACATCTCTTCTTGTATCAACCGAATCAAATGCATAGAAATAGTTTGGCAGCATGATGATGCCACCACCACCGGCGCCATACCGGGAGGCGTTACTCAGGTTTGGTCCGTCGTAATTTCCCATACGGCTGTCGCTGTTACTGTTGCCGCCACCGGCACCGATTTCCCAGATGATCTCAGCAGAAGGATCATAAACAAATGAAGTAACATTACGCCAGATATTTTCGTAGTTAGGGTTCAGGTTGTGCTGGGTCCTGTTCGCCATCAGCTCTTCACATTCCAGCTTGGCGATATTATAATAAGTAAGATAATCGGCCCTTCTTTCCATACTTCCGTTCTGCCTTAATGAATAACCGCCCCGGAATAATGCCATCCTGGCCCGCAATGCCTTGGCCACACCCTTGGTGATGCGTTCGTTTCTTGGACCGGCATCTGTTCTCCAGGGCAGCAGGTCTTTGGCAACAGCCAGGTCGGCGATCAGTTGATCGTAAACAGAATCCCTGTTTGTTTTTGGAATAAATAAGTTGGTTTGCTGGTAAGAAGGGATCATTGGCGCCGGCACATCCCCCCAGTTAAGCATCAGTTGAAATAAGAACTGAGCCCTTAATACCAATGCTTCACCATGCAAACGTTTCAATGCAGCCTGCTCAGCGGCAGTGCCCCCGGCATACTGTTTCATTTGTGGTATCTGTTCAATGCAAAGGTTTGCTTTTTCCAAACCGCGGTACAACTGGCGGAAAGGATTGGTGAGTTCTGCATTGGTGAGCAGTAATTGATAGCGGCCCACGCCTCTTCTTCCGTTATCGATATTACCGCTTACAATCCCTTCGTCGGAATCGTAGGGATAGTACATGCTGATACGGATACCGTAGCCATTATCTCCCTGTAATTCATCGTACACACCAATAACGGCAGTAAGTGCATTGGACGGATCTGAAAAAGCCTGTGGGATAC
>DAOQRQ010000371.1:0-3393 GCA_035355815.1 Ferruginibacter sp.
GCGCCGACCAAGGCAGCCATGTGATCCGGGCCATCAACAACAATCCCAACCAGGTTACGGTACGTTTCAGTTTCTGTAAGCACAATACCAAGGCAGAAGTAGATGCAGTGGTGGAGAAGCTGAAGGAATTGGTGTAACGACAGGCTGATGCAGGATACTGGATACAAGATCAGGAACCAGTTTTTCAATCATCTTTCATACTGAGGAACGAAGCATCACATTCTATATAGTTAGTTAAAAATGATACCCCAACTTCTCCTCCACTTCCTTCGCTAATGCCGGTAATTTTTTCCTGTCAACTAAATAACTGTTCAATTGCCCGATCTCTTTAAATATATAATGCTTATCCATCGCTCCTTTTAAATAACCGGCTCCCGTACTGCCCCCGGTACCAATACGGCTGCCGATCATGCGTTGCACCATATTGATGTGACGGTAACGCCAGGTACCCAGCTGGTTGCCTATTTCCAGCAGCGTATCCAATAACTGGAACGGCAGTTCCATCATGGGATAGCCGTGATATAACATGATGAACAATGCGGAGCGGCTGGCTTTAGGAGAGAGTTTTCGTTCTGGATTTAACGTATTAAACACTTCGGAAAAAGAAGCTGCATTGCCGATCTCTGCCTCTGCAAGACTGTTCACATACACCTGCTCATAATTTTTCCAGAATGCTTCGGTGATAAAGGGCATTCGTTCCAGCCAGGCATTGATCAGCTCCAGCACCGACTTACCATCTTCTGCATCTTTAATGATGGCTATGTCTTTTTCCTTCAGTTGAGAGAGGTAGTAGTTCTGACCATGACGATGTTCATACTTCAACCCCAATTTTGCTTCCAGTACTTTGAACTGGTAACTCTGGAAACCCGATGCCGGCCGCAGCATATCCCGGAAATCGAGAAAGTCCATCGGTGTCATTGTTTCCATGATATCGATCTGCTGCACCAATACTTTCAGGATCGTAACCACTCTTTTCAGACGGTGCACTACGGTCTGCATTTCGGGAGAGTTGTCGTTCACTGCTGGTTTGCTCATGATGCCGATTACCGAATTCACTTCAAACAAAACCTGCTTGAACCATAGCTCATAGGCCTGGTGAATGATGATGAAGAGCATTTCATCATGCGCCGGCGTTTTTCCATCTTTAAAGCTTTCCGGTTCCTGCGCCCCGGTGATCTTATCCAGTTGTAAATAATCTGCGTAGTAAACGGCTTTCTCCATAGCAAGGTTTTATGGGAGCAAACTTACGGATTCGGGGTGATACTGGATACTTGATACTGGATACTTGATACTGGATGCTGGAAAAGAGTATGATTGAAAAAAATCTTAAACCTGCCGGCTCCATCCAGTATCCAGCATCGGCTTTTGTTAACCGCTTGCAAACAACCTTCCCTTTAACAAATCCTTCTGCAAAGAAAGAGATCGTGGCATGTTATTCTAAAGAAGCAACGCCATGCAGTTTATAAAACCCTGCAGGCAATTATGAAAAGAATCTTTCTTCTTTCTGTTATCAGCATCATGCTGATGCATTTCGCACATGCACAGGTCAGGTATGGCCTTATAGCCGGCGCTAATTTCTCCAGCTGGCAGGGCCAGGATCTCCAGATCGTGGAAGACCTGGTTGACAAGACCGATGGGTGGCTGGAAACAAAAGGTAAAACAGGCTTTCATGCAGGGGGCTATGTAAATATCCCCCTCTCGCAAACATTTTCTTTTGAACCCGGCCTTGCTTACTCAAAAAAAGGATACCGTATTAAAGGTGATTTTAAAATTGATGCCCTGGAATTCCTTGGCATTAATGCAGGTGCACAGGTGCAGCAGCATTATATTGATATGCCGCTTTACCTGAAAGCAAACCTGGTTAAAGGATTAAATATTTATGCCGGCCCGCAGGTCTCTTACCTGGTTCGCAGCACCCTGAACGCAAAACTGGGTGTGCTGGGCATCTCCCTGTTCAATAAAGGCATTGGCATTACCGAACGGTTTAATAAAGTTGATCTCGGGCTGTCAGCCGGCGTGGGCTATCAATTTGATAACGGCATCAACCTGCGGGCAGGCTACGATCACGGGTTATCAAAGCTGGATAAGAACAATAATTACGATGCCTATAACCGGGTGGTAAAGGTTTCTATAGGCTATACTTTTTAAATCCCTGTGAACAAGAAAAGATGCGGCTTCCTTTAAAGGAGCCGCTTTCTTTTGCCCTATTCCCTGGCCCTAACCCCTAAAGGGGTACCTGGGCGTTGGTTGAATATCACCCTTACCCAAACTAACCGTATACCTGACTTTTATTTTACGAAATGATTTTCCTTAAATTTGCCCCCCGATTAACTATTAACCAATAACAATAATGGGAAGAATATTTGAAGTTAGAAAGAGCGCCATGTTTGCCCGCTGGGATAAAATGGCAAAGAATTTTACCCGTATCGGTAAGGAGATCGCCATTGCGGTTAAGGCTGCCGGTCCGGACCCGGACAATAACCCCGCCCTGAGAAGGTGCTACCTGAATGCCAAGGCCTGTAATATGCCTAAGGACAGGGTTGAAGCTGCCATTAAACGGGCAATGGGGAAGGATACCAGCAACTATGAAGAGATCATGTATGAAGGTTATGCACCGCATGGTATTGCCGTACTGGTGGAAACGGCAACTGATAACCCTACCCGGACAGTTGCCAATGTACGAATGCATTTTACCAAAGGCGGAGGTTCCCTGGGCACCAGCGGATCGGTGGCATTTGGTTTTACGCACATGAGTGAATTCAAAATAAAGAGCGCCGGTTTAAACGCTGATGACCTGGAACTGGAACTGATCGATCACGGCCTGGAAGAAATAGGAGAAGATGCGGATGGCAATATCATCATCCGTACGCCCTTTAATGAATACGGCAATATGAGTAAGGCACTGGAAGAAAAGAAAGTTGAAGTGATCAGTGCTGAACTTACCTGGATACCTTCCAACAGCATTGAATTAAGCGAAGACCAGTCTAACGAAGTTTTGAAAATGGTTGACAACCTGGAGCAGGATGATGATGTGCAGAAAGTGTATCACAACCTGAAATAAACTGGTCAGACGTCCTCGTCTGACCGACCAGAAAAACGTCATGGTCAGACGAGGACGTGAGATCAGGTATGCCGCCTGTTTCTTTTATACTACTTGCCCGAAACCCGGAACGATACTTTACAAACCACACCCCAGGAACTGATCTTTCCGTCTTTTACATGCACTTTTTGATCCTTGATCCATACCGAATCAATGTTGCGGACGGTTTTACTCACTTCCTTAACGGCCTGCTTTACGGCATCTTCAAAACTCTTGGATGAGGATGCGATCACTTCGATAACTTTTACGATTGCCATGGTATTTGATCTTTAGTGTTAACAATGAACCATAAG
>DAOQRQ010000372.1:0-3383 GCA_035355815.1 Ferruginibacter sp.
AACGAAATCTCCAATGATCCCAATGCCAACTGTAATAATACTGATTGGACTGCTATGCCGGGACCCATCCGGGTAGGAAGTTTAGGTGCAGGAATAAATACCCGGTACGCAACCGGTGCTTCATATTATGGCATAATGGAAATGAGTGGTAACCTGTGGGAGCGGGCTGTAACGGTTGGCAATGCTGCGGGCAGATCTTTTAATGGAATTCATGGGAATGGGGTAATAAGCAATGTTTATATACCAGGCCAATTGAATATTGGTGATGCCGATGTTTTAAACTGGCCTGGTAATACGGCATTAGGTTCGGGGTTCCGCGGGGGAGCCTGGTATTTTTTTGATCCGCAGGCTGCTTGTATATCAAACAGGTTATATGCAGCCAGTGACCAACCTTTTCCATTGTATGATTTTGGAGGAAGGGGCGTACGTACAGCACCGTATTAATATTTTATCAGGAGAATTCTCCATATCCTTAACTTAAAACAGTATCACCTATGAAAAAATATGTAATCATAATCTTATTTGGATTTTATAGTTCAACCTGCTTTTCGCAGATATATGGAGTAGGTAATGGCAGCGGGCATGCCATTAGCTGCGTCGATTGGGATTTCGGATTAGTGATATTGCCTGTAACTTTGCTTTCATTCGATGCATCCTGTTCTGGTAGTAAAACATTCTTGCAGTGGTCAACTCCATCCGGCTTAAGTATTCAGCTGTTCAATATTGAGCGAAGTGCCGATGGGATCAATTTTAAATCACTTGGTAATAATTATACCAAAACAACCAATCGGGATAAAGATTATTTCAGTTTCACCGATGAAACCGCCCCGGCAGGCAGATCGTATTACCGGCTTAAGCAAACCGTGGTTAATGGACAGACAGAATATTCACAGGTTGTACCTGCTGGCTGTAACACAGGGAATAACCCGGTCATAAGTATATATCCAAATCCTGCCTCAGATTTAATAAACATTAATACCGGTGGCAAAAAATCTTTGTTGGTCTTAAGGAATTTGATGGGACAGCCTCTTCTTCGAATCCAGTCAAACCCATTTATAACTATAATTAATTTAGATCCTTTTCCACAAGGGGTCTACTATATTGAAATAAAGATGGCGGCACAATCCACTTTTCATAAAATTGTATTGGCCAGGAATTAGTTTTTCATATCCATAGACACTGTTGCCTGGCAGATGGAGGGAATACCCAAAGCAGGGAGGGGGTATGTTAATTAAACTGCCCTTTTCTCTGTCCCTCAATATTTAAACATGGCATAACCTTTCAACTGGTAGGTAGACACCGTGGTAAACCGGGATACAGCGATGATGATGTCCGGGTTTACCGTAGCCGGATCGATCTTGCTTTTCATGATCGATTGTCCGCAGGCAAATAATTTTATGCCGGCGGCTTTCATCGCTTCTATGATCTTGATGTTCGGATTATCCACCCCATACTTTTTCTTGTACGCTTCATTATTCATAACTACAGCAATAGGCACTCCCCAGATGATCATGGCCACATCAAGCCGGTTTTGCGGTACGCCTCCGTATACATGTACGTTATACAGCCTGGCCACATGTTCCAGCGGGGGATAAATGGCTGAAGAATCCTCTAGTTTTTCCGAAGCTTCTACAATGATCTTGTAATGAAGCGATGGATCCGGCTTATCCACCGCAAAAGGCACTTCCCACATTTTCCCGAAATCCTTTATCGGGGGTTTAAAGGAATTCTGGGCACTTGCTGTAAAACTTATTAATATAAAGCAGGTCAGTATAAGTTGTTTGCGTTTCATCGTGATTGATTTTTATGTTTGTTATCAGCAGAACAGTACCTTGTAAATGTAATACAGTTTTTGGCATTAAAAAACGGCCGTTGGCCCGGGAGTTCCGGTTATCGAAAATAAAAATGGTTCGTGCAATACGAACCATGAAAATCAGGAAAGTGTTTTATCAGTCTTTAATGTCAAGCATAACTTCTTTGCCTTCCTTGATGGCCCTGATATCTCCGTATCTGCCCACTTTTATTTTTTCATATTTATTCTCAATGACCACTTTTCCCTGTTTATTCACCATTCCGTAAAGCCCGTCCTTTTTGGTAATGGCATACGATCCCCTGAACGGGGCAACCGATTCGTATATATTCGGTACGATCACCTTTCCTTCAGAATTGAGTACTCCTTCTTTACCATCTTTCACGGTAAAGGCAAGTGCATCACTTCCAAAGGCGCCGATACGGTCGTATTCAGGACTAACCAGTTCTTTACCGCTTTGTTTTATCAGGCCTACTTTCCCGTTCTTCCATACCAGGGCGATCCCGTTATGGAATTTACCGATCCGGTCATATTCTTTGCTTACTTCCTGTGCAAAACCCTGGATGGTAAATAAGGTCAGCAACAGAACGATCATCTTTTTCATATTAAGTTTGTTATGGTTAAAATATTTGAAGTAAAAATATACGGATAAAACGACATTATCATTATTAACAGTCCGTTTATTTTCTCAGAAAGCTACGCAAAAGAAACCAGGTTAAAGTATAAATGGTATAATCCAAATGGAGTATTTGCCCTGGTCTTTAGTTTAACCAACTTTACCCATAACTCTTTTACCGTTTCATTAAACTCATTTATCATGAAATTAAGACTGGTGCTTTTTCTTTCCGCCGCCTCCCTGCTGCTATACGCCTGTTCCAAGAAGAGCAGCACCGATACAGCCAGCACACTTAATCCCTGGGATGGGAAGTACCGGATTGAAGGAACACTCACCGATGCGGTGAATGCCACTTATACCAACCCGGGGCCAAAAGAATACCTGCTTGAAACGGCATCGCCTGCCCAGATAAAACTTATCTCCAAAGATCTTGGCATTCCCGGTCATGTTATCAGTATAGGCGGTTCCCTGTCGTATTATTCACAATTTGCGCTTATCGTGAATTTTGATCCGGCTACCAATAAGATCACCAGCGTCAGTAATTCATACGGTCAGCCTTCGGCCAATGGACGTACTGCAGTGCTTGATCCTTCCGGTGTAAATACATGGGATCCTGTAACCAAGAATATAAAGATCAAATACTGGCTTGATGAGACCGGTGTTGCCGGCCACAGGGGATCCTTTAATGAAACCTGGTTCTATATCGGGGCCAGGTAACCGGGTCTTCTTACTTCACATACGGCGTACCCGCCACGTTCTTCACGTACTTGCTCAGCCACTGGTCTTGTTCCCAAAGCATGTGCAGTATGTTTTCTTTAGCGGCATAACCATGACTTTCAAACGGCAATTGCACAAAGCGAACGGTGCCTCCATGGCCTTTGATGGCGTTGTAGAGCCGTTCACTCTGGATCGGGAAAGTGCCGGGGTTATTATCTGCTTCGCCATGTATCATCAGCA
>DAOQRQ010000373.1:0-3382 GCA_035355815.1 Ferruginibacter sp.
TTACCGCTTTATCATTAACTTGGCAAACATGATCACCCGGCTTGCACCCACACCCAGCGGATTTCTTCACCCCGGAAATATTTTCAATTTCCTGCTCAACTGGCATTGGGCAAAAGCCAATGGAGGAAAAATTCTGTTACGCATTGATGATGCCGATGCCGAACGTAAAAGACCGGAGTATGTGGAAGATATTTTTCGGGTGCTGGAATGGTTAGATCTCGATTGGGATATTGGCCCAACCGGCCCGGATGACCTGGAAAAGAACTGGTCGCAGTTTCACCGTAAAGAAATGTATAACGGATTATTGCAGGAACTGAATGACGGGGGATTGATCTATGCCTGTGAATGCACCCGTACACAACTGGCAGAAACGCCATGCAGCTGCCGGGCAAAACATATCAGGCTTGATACAGCAGGCGTTGCATGGCGCATAGAAACAAAAGGGGAGATCATCTCATTCCACGACAAGGGCATCGGTGAAATAAAACATTATCTCCCGCTTCAAAATTCTTTTGTGGTAAGAAGAAAGGACGGGATCGCTGCATACCACCTGGCATCATTGGCAGATGACCGTCATTTTAATATCACCCATATCGGCAGGGGAGAAGACCTGCTGCCTTCCACCGCCATGCAACTGCATCTCGACGGGTTACTCCGCAAACCCTGTTTCAACCAATGCATCTTCTGGCATCACCCGCTGATCACGGGCGACAACGGCACCAAACTTTCAAAAAGCGCCGGGGAATATGGAAGAAGCATCATCAACTATTTCAAAAAAGAACAACTCATCGCTTCTTTTGAAAAATGGATGGGATTGGATAAAAAAAGCAACGAAGAGATATTCAGCGCATAGTATTGCCCTTGCAGGGAAAGGACTGCTGCAATTCAAATCCTGTATTCCCCAATACATAGCACAAAATCCACGGCTGATCGCTTTCCATAAATGAAGGCCGCAGCAGGCGTTTACCTTTATCAAAAAATAATAAAACACTTAAATAAAAATCATGCAACAGTTTAAACAGGTCTCATTATACCTGGCCATCTTTTTTTGGGCAATGATCGTTGGGGGAATCGTGTACTCTCATATTGTTTACTTCCCGGCCTACCTTACTCACCTGCCGGCTTCAAACCAGCTCATCAGCGGGGAGTACGGGCTTCACGATGAAAACTTCTGGATGTTCATTCACCCCGTAACTATGGCGCTCACCATTACCACACTGGTGCTGAACTGGCGGTCAAAGCAACGTCGTACATTCATCCTCATTACAACCGGCATCTATGCTTTTGTCATTTTCTTTACAGCCATTTATTTTGTACCGGAACTACAGGCTTTTGCAAAAAGTACCGGTACTTCTGCTACGGTATCAGAATTGTTTGAACGTGGACAAACCTGGCAACACCGCAGCTGGATACGTGGATCTTTTATGCTTACAGGGTTTATCATGCTGCTGGTTGCATTGCAAAGGGGAAATAAACTGAAGGCGAGCTAGTTGAGGCACTTGCATGCTTCCATCCTGCTGCAATATACTTTGCACTGGGCGGCATTACCCATTGATGCAGCCACTCACTTCAAAGCGTTGTCTGCAGCCAATTCCATATGCAAAATAGGATAGGGCTTTCCCATTCCATCTGTTTCTGATCTTGACATGGTTTTAAATCCATACCGTTCATAAAATTTGATGGCCTGTTCGTTCTGCTCATTCACATCCACTTTTCTAGTGTGCAGGTTGTTGATGGCATGAAGCAATAACATTTTGCCGATGCCCTGGCTCCGGTAAGCGGCATCAATGAAAAGCATTTCCAGACTGTCTCCGGCTGTTCCCATAAAGCCGGTGATATGATTATGTTCGTCCCTTACACAAACCAGGTTCACCCGGCTAAACACGTCTTTTTCCCGGATGAAGTCTTTAAATATTTCTATATCGCCTTCCCGTAAAAAATGGTGGGTGGCTCTTACCGACGATTCCCATATCTGCAGCAGGATGGGGTATTCGGATCTTTGTACAGTGCCTCTGTGGTACATAAAAATGAAAGTATTCCCTTAAAAATAATTCATTCTCCTTTTATTGAACACAACCTGCTAACAGAGGTAGTGTCCTGGTTTTAAACCTGAACCACATAGACACAATAGAGAACATAGGTTTCACATAAATTCTGACCTATTCACTATGTGTACTATGTCCTATCCACGACTAAGTCGGGACAAGTTGTGGTTCAAAATATGACACTACCCTAACAGAAAATATCTGAAGCATAACAAATTGCTACCGGTCCCGGATTGTATTACCGGGAACAGGAATACTGGCCTTATTATCCAAATGCCTAGAACGACATCTTAAACGTATCGGGTTTACTGGTTACAGCATACACAATGGCAGCTGCCAGTATCACCAGTATAAGGATCACAATGATGCCGAATTCTTTTTCCAGTACTTCTTCGTCTTCATCCTCCTCATTTCTTTTGGTTTTTCTTTTGATGGTCACCGCTTTTTCGTGGTGTGGCAGCAATTCGGCTATCAGCAACATGATGAGCAGGCCAACGGCAATGATACTGAGCCAGGGCACATTTTTATACATAGGCCCCATGGGTGTAAGCATTAATCCCAATGCGGCGGTAAAAAGAAATATGATGGCAAAAAAATACAGGATGCCGTGAAAAGGCCCCGGCCCCCTCCGTTTGAAAAAATAAGTGAGGATGAAGGCAAACAGGATACTGCAGAAAAAGGCAAATAAAAATCGTATCAGCATGGTCTTGTTTTTCAGAAAGATAGTTACCGGTATTGCCGGAAAAGATGATGACTGTCAGTAAAGTTGCCAAGATTAAGCAGTTGAATGCACCAGATCTTTGCGCTCACCGGCTTCCGTTATCTTAATTAGTTTGTATTTTTAAAATAAAAAATGAAAAAGGGACTACTTGTACTTATTACTTCCTGCCTTCTTTTTTCCTGCAGCAACCCCGCCCCGGAAGAATATTTCAGCCAGGCTTCGCTCAATGCAAATCTTTTGTATGGCTTTGCCGGTTCGGGTATGCAACGGGAGTTTGCCAGTCCGTCAGAGAAATTAGTGGATGAAAAGACCCTGGCTACGGCTCCAATGAAAAGGGCCGAAGTGCTGCAGGCAAAACTGGATGCGGTGGAAGCCGCATACAAAAAAATAACTGCGCTGAAAAGTAAAGATGAGGCAGAAGAAATGCTGAATGCCTCCCGGGCATTGTTTGAATTTGTATTACCTGTGTACCGGAAGGAATACAAAGAACTGGCCGACCTGTACGACAACAATGCCGGTGCAGATAAAATTTCGGCAATGGAAACATCCATCAGCGAAAAATACGGGGCAAGGTTTTTAGAACTATACAATGCATTGGGTACTGCCGGAAAAGCCT
>DAOQRQ010000374.1:0-3379 GCA_035355815.1 Ferruginibacter sp.
GCGGCCCTGGTCGTCGAAGCCATGGGTCATTTCGTGGCCTATCACGGCGCCAATACCGCCGTAGTTAATGGCGTCATCGGCTTCAAAATCAAAGAAAGGAAAGCGAAGTATGCCTGCGGGGAAAACGATCTCGTTGCTTGGGGGACTGTAATAGGCATTCACGGTAGATGGCGTCATCAGCCATTCTGTTTTGTCGATGGGTTTACCCAGTTTGCTGATATTATACTGGTAATTCCATTGGTTGCAGCGCAACACATTGCCGATAAAATCATCTCTTTTAATAACCAGCCCGTCGTAGGTCTTCCACTTATCGGGGAAGCCGATCTTTTTAGTGAAGGCATGCAGTTTACCAAGGGCACGCTGTTTGGTTTCGGGGCTCATCCAGTCTAATTGTTTGATGCGGCTGTCGAAGGTTTCCTGCAGGTTGTTCACCAGTTCCAGCATTCTTGCTTTTGCGGCCTGGTTAAAATATTTGTCAACATAAAGCTGGCCCAGCAGTTCACCCAGTTGCCCGTCTACCAGGTTACTCATGCGTTGCCAGCGGGGAGTTTGTTCTTTCTGTCCGCTCAATACCTGGTTAAACGCAAAATTGGCGTCCACAAAATCTTTACCCAGGTATTGGGCAGCGCCTTTCATAACGCCCCATTGCAGGTACACTTTCCAGTCGGCCAGCGAAGTAGCTGCGAGTAACGAATCAATAAACACCAGGAACTTAGGATTGCTCACCACCACGCTGTCCTGTTTTGTTTTATATCCCAGTTGGGTAAGAATATTCTGCCAGTTGAGGTTGGGTGTTTTAGCGCTGAGGCCATCTACCGAGAATTTGTTGTAGAGTTTTACCGGGTCACGCATTTCCACCCGGCTCATCTGTGCCTGTGCAATGGCTGTTTCCAGTTGCATGATGGTGGCCGCATTGGCCAGTGCTTTGTATTCTTCCCATCCGCAGAGTTTAAAAAGGGTGGTAATGTATTTTGTGTATTCGGTGCGTATCTTCTGGTTACGGGCATCGTTCTTTAAATAATAATCCCGGTCGGGCATGGTAGTGCCGCCCTGGCCAATATTGATGATGTAACGGGTAACATCTTTTGCATCCTGCCGTACGCCGATATTGTACAGCGGGTTGGCAATGGACTTTGAGCGCAGGTAATTGATATGATCCAGCACCTGCGATTTGGAACTGAGTTTTTCAATTTCATCCAGGTAGGGCTTAACCGGTTGTGCGCCCAGTTTTTCAATGGCTGCACTGTCCATGGCGCTTGCATAAAAATCACCCACCCGTTTCATCAGGTCGTTCTTGCCGGGGTTGGCGGCTGCTTCTTCCAGCAGGCCTTTCAGTGCCTGCGAACTTTCTTCGATCAGCTTGTCAAAACTGCCCCATCTTGTTTTCGACGGCGGAATGGGGGTGTTCTTTATCCAGTTGCCGTTGGCATACAGGTAAAAGTTATCGCCCGGCTTTACACTCAGGTCCATATTGGCGGGGTCAATAAATTTTTTGCTTGTTTTTTGTGCAGTGGCGGTGAGTGTAACGGTTAAAAGACCGGTCAGCACAAAAGCAAATACAGCTTTCATCATATATCTTGATTTTTTGGAAAAATAAAAATAGGCATACTCCAATAAATAGCCTGAGAAAATATGTTAACGGCGAAAAATGCGGATGGCCCGGCAGTAAAATCACCTCCCGTTCAAATAAATTTAATGAGATGGCAAGGCTTCAATGATTAAATTTGCTGACTGGTATGACCCTATCAACATTGCGATACACTGCATTCCTTTTTTTAATGCTTTTTTCCTCCGTTGTTACTGCCCAAAACAGCCATTCAAACCCGGGCATAATTACGGGCAGTATTCTCGATGCCGCCAATGGAAAGGCCATACAGGGCGCCAGTTTAACCATCAGCCTGATCTCCGATTCAATGGTTAAGCAAGATCAACTGAGCCTGAAGGATGGTGAATTTCTCTTCGACAAGCTTCCCTTTGGGTATTACCGCCTGCAGGTGAATGCCGTTGGTTTTGCCGGGCTGTCCATCGACAGCATCTATATCCGCCAGGAACGGTTTGATTTTGATCTTAATGATATCAAACTCAGCCGGGCCAGCACCACCATGAATGAAGTGGTGATCTATGCAGAGAAGCCGCTTATTGAAAATAAAGATGGTAAGATCATCTTCAACACCGGCGAATCGGCATTGAGCTCCGGCGCCACCACCACCGAGTTACTGAAGCAAACGCCCCTGGTGAATGTAGATAACGATGGTAAGCTATTGCTGCGTGGCAAGGAAGTGAAGATACTGATCGATGATAAACCGGTGGAACTTGATTCGAAACAACTGCAGGACCTGCTGGAAAGTATGCCCGGCAGCATGATCGAAAAAATTGAAGTGATGACAACGCCACCGCCGCAATATGCCAATGAAAGAGGCGGTGTGATCAATATTGTTACTAAAAAGAACAAGGTTGGTTTTAACGGAAGGCTGAATGTTAGTTACGGCGCCCGTGGCGAAGCCGGTATCAACGGCAACCTGGGTTACCGGAAAAATAAATTCGTTCTTAATTTTTCTGCCGGGTTCGGGTACAACCAGTACCGGAGTAACAGCTACAGCAACCGGCAGAACTATTATACCGATTCCATAAACTATTTTAATACCATAGGCGAAAGCAGCAGCAATTACCGCCGGCCCAATTTCAGGCTGAGCGTGGATTATGACCTGAACAAACAGCACAGCATGAATTTTACGGCCCTGTACAACAGCAATAATTCGGCTAATGAGAATGAAGTGGAGTACAGCAACCTCAACCGCTATTCGCAGTTGTATAAATTAAGTAACCGAATCACGGGAACCGACAATGAAAGCTGGAATCCCAATTTCAACCTTACCTATACATTCAAAGGAAAGAACCCCAAAGAGGTACTGAAGATCATTGCCGGTATAAATTACAATGCCAATAATAACGTGCGGGATTTTTTCCAGCAGTACCTTAATCCCGACAATACGCCCACGGGTGTTGATTCAACCCAGCAGCAGGGAACATACAGCAAGAACCACAGCATTAACCTGGCCATCAATTACGATAAGCCGCTTGCTAAAAAGTTTTCGATGAACCTGGGCGGAAACCTGATCCGCTATAATAACCATAATGTGCTCAATACCGAGTTCATGAAAAAACCGGAGAATGTTTTTATCCGGAACGAAGTGCTGAGCAATGATTTTCGTTTTCATCAAACCGTTTACGGACTAAGGGCATCGCTGCGCTATGATATTATGCTGGACTTTTACATCAATGCCGGGGTGCAGGTAGAGCATACCGAAACCAATTTTGATATTAAGAACAGCAGCAACCGTTACGCCAATAATTACTGGAGCGCCCTGCCTTTTGGTAC
>DAOQRQ010000375.1:0-3377 GCA_035355815.1 Ferruginibacter sp.
TGGCAGCATATAATTCATCGGGGTTCCGGGGGTTGATGTCCATATCCACGGCACCGGTATTATCATCCACATAAAGGGTTTGTTTCCATGTTTTACCGCCGTCAGTTGTTTTGTAAATGCCTCTTTCTTTATTAGGAGAATAGAGATGACCCAGTACCGCTACCCAGGCAATATTTTTATTTGCCGGATGCAGGTTGATCTTACCGATATGATGGCTTTCGGGCAGGCCCAGGTATTCCCATGTTTTTCCATTGTCGGCGCTTTTATACAGCCCCATGCCTGCATAAGAAGAACGGCTGCTGTTTGCCTCACCGGTACCTACCCAGATGGTTCTGCTGCGCCAGTCAACCGCAATATCACCAATACCGAATACATTCTCTTTATCAAATACCGGCACCAGACTCTGGCCATTATTGCTGGTATACCAGAGGCCCCCGGTTGCATAGGCCACATAAAATTCGGTTGGGTCTGCCGGGTTCACATCCATATCCACCACCCGGCCGCTCATGATGCTGGGGCCTACGTTGCGGAACTTAATGTCCTTTAAAAGACTGTTCTCTTCCAGCAATTTTCTTTTCTGCCAGCCGTTCATTCTTTCAGCGGCCGTACTTGGCTTGATTTGTGCGGAACCGTAATTAACATTTACCAGAAAAAGGATTACTGTAAATTTGAGTATTCTTTTCATTGAAGCAGGTTTTGGTATTGATAACATTAAATGCACCAACATGCAGATTTTAAAAATACGGGAATTGTGGTTATTGACCATCATCCAGTTTTTGTTTTTGATGAGTGGAACGGCGCAGTATAAAACCTATAAACTGTCTGAAACAGGCGATACCCTTAATGCCATCGACAACAGTGGAAAAAAGCAGGGTAAGTGGGTGATACATGTGGATGAAGTACGGGGCGAACCCGGCTATGAAGAAGAAGGTATTTTTAAGAACGATAAGAAGGAAGGCGTATGGCGGGTGTACAATTTAAACAGCGACCTGATCGCTGTAGAGAATTATAAACTGGGCGGCAAGCACGGCATTCAGCAATACTATACCTACCTGGGCGAACTGTACCGGGAAGAATCCTGGCTGGGTTATGATCCTGATTTCCCCTACGACACCATACCGGTTTATGGCCAGGGAAATAACGAGATCGTTGATTTTAAAATTGTAAAGGCCGAGCAATACAGCGTAAAGCACGGCGACTGGAAATTTTACGACCCCTCATCGGGCGGCCGTATCATAAAAGTGGAAAGCTATTTCAAAGGCCACCTGCAAAAGGGCGCCGGCGATGCCGTTAATGTAACACCCGTACCAGTAGATAAAAACAAGAAAGTTGAAAAAACTCCCGAGATGATCGAATGGGAAAAGAAGAATAAGGGCAAGAAGAACGCACTGCGGGACGGCAGGACGACGGGGGGATGATAGTATAAGAAAATTGATAAATTAAACCCCTGGAAGATAAGCCGGGGTTTTTATCGCTTGCTACCTGTCTATCATTGTCTCCAGCATTTCCACCGGGAAATTCTCTTCGAACAGTTTTTGATATTCTATATGCGGAATATATTCGCTCCATACCCAGGTAAGAACGATCATCTGCGGTATCCAGGCAGGAAGGTCTTTCCGGATATAATCGGGATTTTCCGTTACCAGCATATATCCCTTCTGAGGATCTGTTTCAAAAATGAGATCGCTGTTATACCTTACGAGAATGAGGGCAGGCGAATCAAGCAGGCCTTCGCTGCTGGTCTTTTGCAATTCATCGGTGAATTTTTTCAGTTCTGAATCCCCGATCTTACGAATCTTTACCAGTTCCTCCTCTTTCATCTGCTCATCAGTCTTGTAATTCGCCAGGTAATATTCCACCGCAGCCCTGGCCTTCTGTTCATTACCCTTTCCTGCCTGTTTCTGAATACGGGCAATAGTATTCCTCTTTTCCGTTTCCTGTTCTTCTTTGGTCCGCATCTTCTTTTTTTCTATCGCAGTGATCATTCCGTCGTACAGTTTGGTTTGATGACTGATACAGCGGTCCAGGTATTGTTTCCTGCTGACAGGTGTATAAGGAAGTACTCCCCTTCGGTGAATGAGTACGCAGCGGCTCCGACCTCCGGGTTCTGGATATTGTATCTCATAACCCCTCCATTTCTCGCTGGCAACGGGACTACGCATTTTTATAGGCAATCCGCCGATGGTCCAGTCATCGTCAGGTGGCGGCTCCACGAGTATATCCTCAAGCGTATTTATGGTTACTCCAATTCCTTTGCTGCTTTCATTCATTTCTCCGCGAACAAATATGATACCCCTGTCGGTATGTGCACAGAAATGAGGTGAGAAATTAGCCGAATAAGAATAGGATGATATTTTAAACAGCTTGCCATAATCGAACGTAAGTGCATTATCCATGTTGTTATAATACTTTCTTGTTGTACCAAAATAACTCACTCCAATGCTGCGCTTCCACCTTATATCCACACCTACGGGCTGCGGAACCATCTTCACAATATGCCTGTGTACGATATCAAGCCGACTATACGCTTCCTGCAGCTGGGCACCGTTGTAAACAGTGGTATTATCATTCCATTTGAGCCACTTACCTGGTGTTTTCATAACCATGGCTTCGGTGCAATTACCTTTGGGAACAGGTTCTTTCTGGCTCCATGATGAGTTATGGATAAAACACAGGAATAAAAAAAAGATATGTTTTTTCATGTTTAGCTATTTTGAAAAAATTGACTAAGCCTTGCTCCCCTTCATATTATTCCGGATCATGAACAATTGAAACAACACCGTGTCCGGTCTTTAAATTATAGTTCCCTTCCAGCTCTGTATTACTCCTCCCAAAGTTTTCGTACAGCAAAGTGGGGTTACGATTGCCCTGGGCAGCATTGAGATTGATAAGCATATTGGGGAAACTGGTCAGCCTAGCCGCCATTTGCTGGTGCTGCTGCTGGATCCCCTTCATTTTAAAATCCACCTGCATCATATCAAGTTTTTGATAACCTGTAGGCCTGTCCACCCTGCCATGTGTATACGCTGCGGCCATCATTTCAAAAGCTTCTGTAACCACATCCTGTGAGTTTTGCCTGGTCTTTTCAGCTGAAATGAATAGTTTATTGACGTATGGTAACAGGTCGACGGAATACTCATTTTCGCCGGGTTTATACTGAGTGAGGTCTTCCTGCACATATCTTAATACGTCAACGATCATACTATCAGGCTCAGAATTATTTTCGCAAAGGTTCATACTCATATAGGGAAAGACCATGAACATATCCTTTGGCCCGGAATATTCCTTTCTTACGACCCGTAACGGATTCTTAAGATAGGTATATTTGGTACCGTTTTCAACGACCAGGGGGATTCGGAATGAATGCTCATCCATTT
>DAOQRQ010000376.1:0-3362 GCA_035355815.1 Ferruginibacter sp.
GGTTCTGCTGTTTGTGAGCTACATGTTTGGCAATATCGCCCTCATCAACAACCTCGATAAGACATACATCATCTGGTATGGCGGCTTTATCTTTTTAAGTGTGTATGCGCTCACCGACCTGATGGACCGGAATACTTCTGCCATTGCCTGGGAATTCATACGCTCCGGACTGGGGCTTTATTTTCTCTTTCAGCAAAACGACTGGTTTGGAGCAGGTACTTATTCGCCGGCAATTAAATTTATCCTGGGTGGATATTTTGTGACCTCTGTTGTTATAACCGCATGGTTTGTGATGAAACACCGAAGAGAAGATCAGCAGGTAGCATTAACAGTGTAGATCTCAAACTGCGGCCTCACTCGTCCCGGTCTCCGACCGGGATGCAATGGTTTCAAGACTCTGTCTGCGGGAAAATTAAAGAAGTGATCTTGTCAATTCATTATTCACTGCTCTCCATATTCCCAACGGATTTTCATTCTTCAATTCATCCGGCAACAATTCATTGCTCCAGTTTTGAAAAGCAATGGGTCTTGCAAAACGTTTGATGCCATCAGCACCAACGGAAGTAAATCTTGAATCGCTGCTGGCAGGGAATGGCCCGCCGTGCTGCATGCTGAGGCAAACTTCCACGCCGGTGGGAACACTGTTGAGGATAAAGCGCCCGCAGATATTTTTTACAGCTTCGACCAACTCATCGTTTTGTTTGATGTCGGCATCTGTAGCCATTAAGGTAGAAGTTAACTGTCCTTCTAAATGCTTTGCCACTTCAATCATCTCCTTCATGTCTTTGCAACGGATAACAATGGAGTAAGGGCCAAATACTTCCTGGTGCAGAACAGGGTTGTTCAAAAATGCCTGTCCGCTTGCAGTAGCAATAGTAGGTATGGCTGCCAACTTTGGCAAAGTTTCGGAACTTTGCCAAAATTCATTTTCGCTTTCTGCCACCAGGTGAACATCTTCCTGCAACAACGCATTGCCTTTGTTTTTTTTATAGGCAGTTACAATTCCCTCATGTAGCATGGGTGCCGGTGCAATTTTCTGTATGGCTTTGCCAAGGTCATGAACAAATATTTGTAAAGCATCACTTTCAATGCCGATGATCAAACCGGGGTTGGTACAAAATTGTCCAACACCCAGGGTGATGGAGCCGGCATACATGGCAGCAATATCGCTGGCAGACGATTTTAATTTCTCCGGCAACAGAAAAACCGGGTTGATACTTCCCATTTCTGCAAAAACAGGAATGGGTTCTTTTCGCTGGTTACCCCAGTCGAATAATTGTTTGCCGCCGGGGTAGGAGCCGGTGAAGCCAACTGCTTTTGTATGCGGATGTGTTACCAATGCTTTGCCCACTTCAAAAGAAACGCCGTGCACATGCGTAAATATTCCTTCGGGCATATTGCATTTTTTTGCTGCGGTTAAAATGGCGTTTGCAACGATCTCCGATGTTTGGGCATGTGCAGGGTGTGCTTTTACAATAACCGGGCAGCCGGCAGCAAAGGCGCAGGCTGTATCTCCTCCGCCTGTTGAATAGGCAAAAGGGAAATTACTTGCTCCAAAAACAACCACGGGGCCAAGTGGTACCAGCATCTTTCGGATGTCTGGCTTTGGCGGTGTTTTATCCGGGATTGCGGTATCAATTCTTGCTTCCAGCCAATCGCCTTTTTCGCAGGCATCGGCATAGCTATTCAGTTGAAAAATAGTTCTTGCCCGTTCGCCACGCAACCGTACTTCAGGCAGATTGGTTTCACTCATCGCTGTATGGATCAGATCATCCCCGCAATTCTCCAGTTCAATGGCAATAGCTTTCATAAAGGCAGCCCGTTTCTTCAAAGAACATTTCCTGTACACATGAAAGGCGTTCCATGCTGTCTGCATTGCCAAATCAATTTCCTGCATTGTAGAGTCTGTAAACATAAAATATTAATTGTGGGCTAAAGCCCGGTAAATTTTTTTCATTGTCCGGGCCTTAAGGCCCGGACAATTGAATTGATGGAAACCAGGCTGTAGCTTAACTATTTGAAATTAAAGTACTGGTCTGTTAGCGATCCCATCGTTGATGATTTTGAGAACTTCTTCTCTCTCTTTTCCCACCAGTGTTAACCTGGGCGCTCTCACTGTTTCGGAGCCAATACCGGCCTGTGCTTCTGCCAGTTTTATGTACTGTACCAGTTTGGGATGAATGTCCAGTTCCAGCAAGGGCATGAACCAACGGTAGATCTTTGTGGCTTCTGCAATTTTACCGGCTTTCACCAGGTTATAAATAGCAACGGTTTCTTTTGGAAAGGCGCAAACCAATCCGGCCACCCAACCATCGGCGCCCAGGCATAGTTCTTCCATGGCCAGGGGATCCACACCGCAAAGGATCTTGTACCGGTCGCCAAAACGGTTCTTTAATCTTGTTACATTTATTACATCCCGGGTAGATTCTTTTATCGCATTAATATTCTTGCAAGCCTGTAGCTCATCAAACATATCCAGGGTTACTTCAATCTTATAGTCAACCGGGTTATTATAGATCATGATGGGCAGGTCGGTTGAATCGGCTACCGTTTTAAAATAAGTAACCGTTTCCCGGTGATCGCTTTTATAGCGCATCGGCGGCAGTATCATAATCCCTTTGGCTCCCCAGGCTTTGGCATATTCGGCCTGTAGCAATGCTTCCTTGGTAGAGCCTTCGGCAATATTTAAAACAACAGGAACCTTGCCGGCACATTTTTCCACGGCGAATTTTATTAATTGTTCCTTTTCGGTCGTAGTCAGCACGCTGGCTTCACCCAAAGTGCCACCGAGTACAACTCCGGCCACCCCGGCTTCAAGCTGCGCATTCAGGTTTTTCTCAAAAAGCGGCAGATCTAACTTGTCGTCTGCAGTAAATTTTGTGGTGAGTGCAGGAAAAACACCTTTCCATTCTATGCTCATAAACTAAGTTTTTGCTAAAGATAATTCATAGATATTTAACACCAGCTTTTGAACAATTTGTATGGTTTTTCCCGTATTCCCCCGGTATTTTCTTTTACTAAACTTTCACAATTCATGTTTAAACCAGCGCATAGTTTTTGCGTATATAGTAAGTATGGAGTATTCCGTACAACAAATAAAAAGGAGGACCTATGGCACCTAAATCATTTAACTGGGTCAGTGCAGTTGCTGTTTCTGCTGTACTGTTATTTTCCGGCTGTGCCGGGAATGCCCATATCGAAAAAGACAAATCCGCTGATTTCAGTAAATACCGTACGTATGCATGGGTAGATAAGCCGGATGAAAAAGAAAATAAAAAGAAATAAACATACTAATAAAATTTAGAGGTAAAACAATTTATAATGGCAAAAATTAAAGTAGCCAATCCGGTAGTAGAATTGGA
>DAOQRQ010000377.1:0-3332 GCA_035355815.1 Ferruginibacter sp.
GTGTATGTACCTGGTTGTGTATAGGTGTGAACTGGATTGGCTACGGCTGGATCGCCCTGCACACCATTTACGGAAGTGCCGTCACCAAATGTCCAGCGTACCGAATCAGTAACCGCCGCCGGGTTGGTTGTATTGTGGAACTCTAAACGCAACGGATTGGTTTGGGTAACGGTCCAGTTAAAATTAGCCTGCAGGTTGCATGGAGATGTTACTACAACGGTCTTGCATATCTCGCTCACACATCCATTGGGGGTTGAGTTTACTGCTCTCTTTACCCGTAAGCAAACGGTATAGGTACCGGGTTGTGTATATATATGTACCGGGCTTGCAGCAGCCGGGTCTCCCATAAAACCATTTACAGAAGTACCATCGCCAAAGGTCCAGCGCACCGAATCAGATGGCAGAACAACAGCGCTTGTATTATGAAATTCTATCCGTAAAGGATTGGCTGCGGTTGCGGTCCAGGTAAAATTGGCTTGTAAATTACAAACCGGGTTTATAACCACCATTTTTGTAAAAGACTGTGTACATACCGGAACGCCATTCGGATTATGAACTACTACCGTATGAACAACAGCATAGCTGCCCGGTAGGGCATAGGCATGCGTTGGGGATACGGTATTATCGGGAGCCGACCCGTCGCCAAAATTCCAGAGATGGCTTACAGTAGGGGCGCCCACTGCTATCACGGGATTGAACTTAACGGTATTGGGACTAAGGTATTGAACGGCAAACTCGGCATTACAGGTAGTGCCTTGTGCCTGGGTCTTTAAACTGAATGCTGAAACAAGCAGCAGCAGGAGGGTAAAAATTCTTTTCATAACAATCATTTTAGTTGAAGGGTAAAGAAGTTCTTTGGTCGTAAAAGGTAGATACGGCGGGTTGGGGATCTGTTGCCTGAGGAGGCAAAAATATTAATAATTTTCCCGGATTGCAACCAGGAATTTCTCCACGGCTTTTCGCACAGGAGTGGCGCCCGTACTGTAATTATTGACTAATACGGAGAAGATAAGAAAACTTCCTTTTTTGGTGATCAAATAACCGCTTAAAGCGCAGTTATTGCTGAGGGTGCCTGTTTTGGCATAGATGAAACCAGCCTCTTTTTTATAATATGAAGCTAGGGTTCCGGTACCGCCGGTGGGCAGAATATTCTTCACCCGGTCCCAGCCAAATTCATTCTTCAACTTATTCAATATATATATAAAGGACTGCGGGGTAAACAGGTTATATCGGCTCAGCCCGCTGCCATCCACCCACTTTGGTTTTTGCGGTACGTCTTTCAGATCGGTTCTTAATAAGGTATCAATGATGGCTTCGTCATACATATAACCCAGGCGTTCGTTACTTGCCATCAGTAAGGTTTGTTCTGCAAAGAAATTATCGCTGCGGTACATCATGGGTTTGAAGAGGGAGTCGGAAGGCTGGGAGCGGATAGTAATGGTTCCAGCAAGGTTTATGCTGGACGCAGGCGATTTGAAGAACGTAACATCTTCGGCGTGTAAGGTGTCTTTTAAAAGTAACGCAACAAATTCATCGTTTGTTTTAAACGGGATCGAGGCTCTCCGGAAAGACGATCTTGCATCTTTTATATAAAAATCATTACTGCCATAGGGTTTTTCAATATAGAATTTATCTGATGAAACTTTCCGGGTCTCTGCATCGAACTTTACCGTGCTTTCTGAACCTTCGTTTGATAAAAGATCAACGGCGTTGCTGTTAATTTCAACCGTATTATTCTTAAGGGTGAATTCTATAAGATTACCGAATACGGGCAGCGAAGATCTTTCTGCCATATAAGATTCGTTATAATCATTCCATGCCCAGCCATTGCCAAATGCTTCCGACCGCCAGGCGCTGTTATTAATATAAATAGTTTTGGAAGACTTCAGGTATTGGAACAAGGGTTGAAAGGAAAATTCACGGTTGAGGAAGCCTGGATCGCCGGCCGGGTAAACAGAAATATCCGACCCGTTATTCCTTACTCTCGCTGCCACCAAACTATCTCCCAAACATTTCATTCCTGCATACAGCGTGAACAGTTTGGTATTGCTGGCCGGGATGAAATTCTTAGTGGCATTATAATTATACCAATACGTACCGGTTGCCGGTTCATAAATACTGATGCCGATATGGCCTGTGCTGACAGCGGTGTCCTTTAATAAAACCGTATTGGCCTGTTTGGAGATCTGTTTGGATACGGAACAGGAGAAAAGGCAAATTAAAAATGAGGAATTAAAAATTAAAAATGTGTGTGAAATATAACGGTTCATCATTCTTAATTCTTCATTTTTAATTTTTAATTATCAATTTCGCTCCTGTGCCCTCAGCCAACGCTCCGGTATCTCGTTATGGCTGGCGTGTAAATAATCGGCATGACTGCAGGCAATGAATTTTTTATCGGGCAGCTGCATCCACCAGCGGCCGGTTCGTTTGCTTTGCAGGAAAACAGATTCCACTTCGGTGAACCTTGTATGAAATTCATTGAAGCTGTGGCGATCGTCCATCGCTGCTTCGTGTTTACTCCTGCTTTTACCGTCGATAAAATACCAGAGCATCTGGGCAATTTGTTTGGCGCTCAGGTCGTACATATCTAAGGACGGTTCGTAACCATAAATGCCAAAACTGCTGATGCTATTACTCATTCCTGCATACCTGGCCAGTGTACAGGCTTCTTCTCCGGAGAATCCATTGGGGCTCTGCCGGCTTGCAGGCGACTCGCTGTTTTTAATAGCACTGATGTCGAAACTGAGCAGGTGTGTATTCCGGATCACCGGTTCCATCTCTTCCATATTCTCTTTGGCCGCACCTACCCGGTGGCAATCGAAGCGAAGCTTATCCATCGTTTCCAGCATACGGGGGTGTACAAAATAGCTCTGGAAACCGATATGGTTATAATGCTTTACTAAGTTAGGTTCACTGGTAAGCAGTTCCAGTAAAAAATTATCGCTGCGTAAAGGGCTTTCACCTTTCAGATCGATGGTTGCATCAATGCAGGTAGCTTCAATAACCTGTTGCAGTTCTTTATAAGCAAAGTATTGCGCCAGCGTTATATCGTGAGATCCTCCCAGCAATACCACTGTTTTCTTCATCCGTAGCAGTTCGGCCAAAACGGTTTGTACGGCTGCGTAGCTGTCGGTAAGGGTAGCGCCTGTCTTAATATTTCCCAGGTCGGCAATGCGCACATCGGTATGCCAGTAGTGAAGGTGATATAACTGCCTGCGTACTTTATTGGCGGCATTGCTTTCGCCTTCGGTCATTCCGCTTCCCCTTGTTTCTCCCACGCCCAGCAGTACAATATCGGCGCCGCTAATATCGGGTATCTCTGTTTCGTA
>DAOQRQ010000378.1:0-3330 GCA_035355815.1 Ferruginibacter sp.
TATTTCCTTGAGGTGATTGCCCGGTATGATGCATCATCGAATTTTTCACCCGAAACCAGGTGGGGGCTGTTTCCAACCGTGGGTTTAGGATGGCGGATCAGCGATGAAAATTTCTTTAAAAACAATATCAGATTTATTAACAACCTTAAACTTAGGGCCAATTACGGTATGGTGGGTGAAGACAGGATACAAAACAAGACATATGTAAACAGGTTCACACAAACAACGGGGTACTTATTCGGAGGTGTGTATACCAACGGGCTTGATCCTAATTTACAACCCAACCCGGAAGCCACATGGGAAAAATCAAGAACATTTAATGTGGGTTTTGATGCAACCGTGCTGAATAAGATAAATATTTCCGCAGATTTTTACCAACGGTACTCCTATGATATGTTCAATTCGCTTGATGCATCTGCCGTACCAGCCACTACCGGCTTAATTAACCCGGTTAAGAATTATGGTAAAGCACTTGCCTGGGGGGCTGAGTTTACAGTAGGCTATCGTACAAAAATTTCCCGCGACTGGGGTATCACTACTGATGTAAACTTTGGCTGGTCTAACAGTCAGGTGCTTCAGCAGTATTACACCCCGGCCAATTTTGGGTTGTTTGGCTCAAATGGCCTCTCAAACCCGATCGGTAAAGACCCACGCACATACAACGGAAATAATTACGGATATATCGCTACAGGCATATTAAGGTCGCAGGCAGAGGTGGACGCATTGCTGGCATCAAATCCGAATTATACCATTGGAGGTCAAAGACCACAGGTTGGTTTCATGAACTTTAAAGATGTAAATGGCGATGGCAAGATTGACGACAACGATATTACACTTATGTATGATAAGACCACACCTGTTGTTGGTTTCGGCATTACGCTGGGAATTACCTATAAAGCGTTTAAACTGCAAACCAATCTTAACTTAACTGTTGGAGGTAAGCGCTTCTATGATTCAGAAGCAAGAAAAGTGCCCACAACCACCCAGAATGCCCCCAGTTTCTGGAAAGACTCTTGGACACCTGAAAATCCCAATGCCAAATACCCCAGGGCAGATGCGCCTTTGGCAAGAGAAACCTCCACATTCTGGGCAGTAAGCGGTACGCAAAGCAGGATCAATAACATGGTATTATCTTATACGTTGCCTAAAAGGATTTCTGAAAAATATAAAATACCCGATTTCAGGTTAATACTGACCGGAACTAACTTATGGAACATCATTAATCCTTTGGATTATAAGGATCCTTATACAGGCAATTTTGCCAGTTACCCAACCTTAAGAACATTGTCTGTAGGGTTAAACGTAAGCTTATAAAAAATAAATAATGATAATTATGAAATACATAAAATATACAGGGATTACTTTGGCAACCGTTTGCCTCTTATCCGCAGCAATGCTATCTTCCTGTAAAAAAGATTTTTTTGAAGTAGAAGATCCTAACGGATTTGAAGTGGTTGGCTCATTTGAAGATGAAGGGGCCATTAATCTCTTCTTGAACAGAACCTATGCACTGGTTATGCCACAATGGCCAACAATTGGTGGTATTCATAATACCTCTGATGAACTTAATAATGCTAACACTGCATTCTTGTACGGCCAGCTTGTTGAAAACTCCGTTACAGATATTGGCACCAGCCCCAGCATAACCGCTAACAGGTATAGCGATATCCGTCGCTGTAACCTGGCCATTGAAGGGATCAATTCAGCTGTTACGTTACCGGAAAGTACAAGGCAGATTTTAAAAGGACAGTTTTTCTTTTTGAGAGCCTACACCTATTTCAAATTGGTTCGTTTGTATGGCGGCGTTCCGCTTGTATTTACTGCCCAGAGTTTAGGCGACGAAGAGTTAGCAATACCCCGTGCAAAAACCAGTGAGTGTGTGGCTGCAATTGCCAGAGACCTCGATTCAGCGGCAGCTTACCTGCCGGCATCATGGTCGGGCAACAATATCGGAAGGATTACAAGAGGAGCAGCATTGGCGGTAAAGGGTAAAACACTGTTATACTGGGCAAGTCCTCAATTTAATATCACCAATAATGCCACCCGCTGGACAGATGCTTACAATGCAAATAAGGCTGCGTATAACGGCTGTGTTGCTGATGGATATGGGCTTTTAGCCAATTATGCCAATATCTTTATTACAGAAGACCATAAAGAGGTTTTGCTGGTAAGAAAATACAACACATCCAGGGATTTGGGAACCAATCTGGAAAATATTACCCGCCCTTTCTCAGAAACCAGTGCCGGCAGCGGATCTAATCAGCCTACCTGGAACCTGGTACAGGCATACAATATGAATAACGGGTTACCAACAACCCATGCAAGTTCTGGTTATAATGCAACTCAGTTTTGGATAAACAGGGACCCACGTTTTGCAGCCACCATTGCCTGGAATGGCGATGCATGGGCTTTAAGCGGAAAAGCGACCCGCAAACAGTGGACCTATACAGGTGTACTTGATGAAACAGCAGGTACTATTATTACTGGATTTTACTGTAAGCGGTTATGTAATCCGAGTTTATCAGCAGCCCAGGCACTTTATAACTCAAACAGCGGGGGAGGAAGCGGTATGGACTGGATCGAAATGCGTTTTGCTGAAGTGATCCTGAACCTTGCCGAATGCGCCAACGAAACGGGTAATCTTACTGAAGCAAAAGATATGGTTCGCCTGATCAGGCAAAGAGCCGGAATAACAGCCGGTGCATTCGATTACGGTTTAGCTGTGGCAACTGATGTAATTACCATGCGAAGCCTGATATTGAAAGAAAGGCAGGTTGAGTTTGCCATGGAGGGCATGCGGAATTTTGATCTGAGAAGAACCCGTAACCTTGGATTGATAACCAACAGGCTCTCATATAAGGTTGCTGTTAAACCTCCTTATTATGCAGGCACCGGCTCTGTGGCAGGCAGAATTTACCTGGATATGGTAAACAGTTCGGGCTTTAAGCCAAGAGATACTGCCAATCTGAATAACCTGGCTGTGTATACGGCAATCTTTGTTACACCAGTGGTTACTGCATCCCTTGAAGGTGCAAATGTGATCAGTTTACCCGATAAGTATTATGTTTATCCATTGCCAAACCTGTTCACACAAACACCCATCATTCAGCAAACCCTCGGCTGGGCAGGTGGTACGTTTAATCCATACGACTAATTAAAATATTGATAATAAAAAACTGATTATGAAAAAGTATATAGCAGGATTTGCCTTAATAATGGCTTTATTTAGTGCATGCGAAAAAAAAGTGGATCCGGTTGATGGAAACAATGCAGTTGTTACCCTTGCAAATGCAGGACCTAATTATGTTACCGCCGATGTTACTGTAAATG
>DAOQRQ010000379.1:0-3329 GCA_035355815.1 Ferruginibacter sp.
CGGCCCAGACTGGTTCAGGGGCTGCTGTTTTTTTTGCGGAGGATTGACAACTTATCAGCAACAAGCAGTATGGAAATAAATAAAAGATCTGCTTTTTCATGATCATCTTATACAGTTGATTATATGATTAAGTAACATGCAACAATGCAAACTGCTGCATATTAACTATGATTTTTATGGAAGGGATCTGATGAAAGCTTTGTTATTGATGCCTTGCTTCAGATCTATTTATGTGCCTGCACACGCTTTGATCGCTGTAACCAGTTTCTTTACATCGTCTGCTGAATTATATATGGCAGGTGTAACCCGAACGCATCCGTCTTTACCCAACGTACGACTGACGGTGAAAATGTTGTGCTGCTCAAATAAATATTTTGCCACTTCGGCCGATGTCTTATTCCGGATGCGGAAGGAAGCAATGGCGCCCGATAAATGCAAGGGGGTTACTACTTCCACATTAGGAACATCTTTTACTTCATTAAGCCAGATGCTTTTCAGGTAATGCAGTCTTGCAGCAACCCGTTCAATACCCATCATGCGGTGAAAAGCAATGCAGTCCGGTATCGTCATGATAACGGCAAAAGGTGTGGTACCGAAATGCGCCAGCTTGTTGATATTGTCTTCTGCAGCAGTTACATCGCCGAATAAAGATTTCATTTCTTTTACCCGGCCTTTCTTAATGTACAGCAGCCCGGCGCCTACCGGGTTGCCCATCCATTTATGCAGATTGAGGCCTACAAAGTCGGAACCTAAACCGGGCACACTGAATTTGACCTGGCCCAGTGCATGTGCCGAGTCGGTGATGATATCAATGCCTTTTTTCTTTGCCATGACTGCGATCTTTTCAACCGGAACGATCAGTCCGTTGATGTTAGACACATGTGTAAGCAGTATGACCTTTGTTCTTTCGGTGATTAATTTTTCATATATCGCCACGATCTCTTCTTCATTGGCAGGCAGCAACGGCATTTCAAATGTATTCACTTTTATGCTCCCTCTTTTTTCCAGCATGCGGAACGTTTCGATCATGCTGAAATAATCGAGCTGGTTCAGCAGCACTTCATCGCCGGGTACAAAGGGATAACCCTGTATGGCAATATTGAGCGCTTCGGTGGCATTGCGGGTAATGATGATCTCATCATCAGATACTTCCAGGAAAGCAGCCAGTTCTTTTTTAACGGCAGTGGCAATGCCGGGAAAATCCTTCCTGGCAAACCGTGCCGCTCCTTCATTGGCGGTTATAATGTTTTGCTGGAAGGCCTGCAAAACGGGTTTGGGTTGTATGCCGTAATAACCGTTCTCCAGGTTGATATGATCCGGGGCAACCCGGTAATATTTTTTAGCAATGCGGTTCCAGAATTTTTCATCATCCGGGGCCCCATCGCCGGAAAAGTCTTTTGTATCAATTGCTGCGGCCCTGCCTGAAGCAGCTGCTATGCCCGGCAGGCTGGCAACCAATATGCCGCCGCCCAGTTGCTTTAGAAATTTTTTCCGTCCCTGCTTCATACGATGATTTTGTATGAAGTAAAGAAATATTTGCGGTTATGTAAAGAGGATTTGGATAAATGGGAATTGGTTGAGAAAGAGGTCAGGTGTCGGTATGTTGTTATACGTGGCCAGATACGCATACATAAAAATCTATGCTGCATACCCAGGCCAGTGAGGATTGAATAAGTAAATTGAAGGACGCTTCGTACCTGAGTATGGCAGGTACGTATGAAAATCCTGATTCGCTCGTAAGATGCTTATACTTTAGACGGATAAAGATCCGCACCGGTCTGTACCCTTATCCGTGTCATCCGTGTTCCTATTCTCCGCAACAACCTTGCTCAAAATCCACTATTTTAAGCTACTTTTGCCCCCTTAAAAAGAGGAAGAAACGTACATGAAGAACATCCGCAATTTTTGCATTATTGCCCATATCGATCACGGAAAAAGCACCCTTGCCGACCGGCTTTTGGAATTTACCCATACCATTGGCGAAAGGGATATGCAGGCCCAGGTACTGGATGATATGGACCTGGAAAGAGAGAAAGGCATCACCATCAAGAGCCACGCCATCCAGATAAATTATAAATGGAAGGGTACTGAATATGTCCTCAACCTGATCGATACTCCAGGCCACGTGGATTTCAGTTATGAAGTAAGCCGTGCACTGGCTGCCTGTGAGGGAGCCCTGCTTTTAGTGGATGCAAGCCAGGGTATTCAGGCGCAGACAATCAGCAACTTGTACCTGGCTATTGAGAATAATTTAGAGATCATTCCGGTGATCAATAAGATCGATATGGACGGAGCCATGATACCTGAAGTGACGGACCAGATCGTGGAACTGATTGGCTGTAAACCTGAAGACATTTTACTGGCAAGTGGCAAAAGCGGCATCGGCATTGAAGAGATATTGACGGCCATCATCGATCGCATCCCTGCTCCCAAGGGAGATCCCGAAGCGCCGTTGCAGGCATTGATATTCGACAGCGTATATAATTCTTTCCGGGGCATCATTGTTTATTACCGGGTGTTCAACGGCACTTTAAAAAAGAACGACAAGATCAAGTTCAGTAATACCGGCCTGGAATACGGGGCCGATGAAGTGGGTATCTTAAAACTGGGCATGGAGGCAAAGAATGAAGTAAGGGCAGGAGACGTGGGTTATATCATCACCGGCATCAAAAATGCCAAGGAAGTGAAAGTGGGTGATACCATTACCACCACGGTTAATCCCTGTAAAGAATCCATCAAAGGTTTTGAAGACGTGAAACCGATGGTATTCGCCGGCATCTTCCCGGTAGAGACCGATGCCTTTGAAGAACTGCGTGACTGCATGGATAAACTGCAACTGAACGATGCTTCTCTTACGTTTGAATTAGAAACCTCACAGGCATTGGGTTTTGGTTTCCGCTGCGGATTCCTGGGGATGCTGCACATGGAGATCATACAGGAACGGCTGGAAAGGGAATTCAATCAAACGGTGATCACCACAGTGCCCAACGTAAGTTTTGTGGCCACCACCAACAAGGGCGAAGTGATACGGATCAACAACCCCACCGAAATGCCCGACCCGACCCGGATCGATCATATTGACGAGCCGTTCATCAAGGCACAGATCATCACCAAGCCGGAATACATTGGCAATATCATGACGCTTTGTATCACCAAACGGGGTATCCTCACCCATCAGCATTATTTAACACCAACCAGGGTTGAGCTGAGTTTTGAAATGCCGCTGACTGAAATTGTTTTTGATTTTTACGATAAACTGAAAAGCATGACCACGGGTCATGTTTTTGATTTTTACGATAAACTGAAAAGCATGACCCGTGGTTATGCTT
>DAOQRQ010000380.1:0-3319 GCA_035355815.1 Ferruginibacter sp.
AGCAGCACTTTTACATTAAAGGGAAGATACTTCAGTATCTCTTCGTTATCGCATACATACCTTTTCATCCGTACATAACCATTCCGTTCGTGTGCCTTGATGATGGACTCATTATTTTCGAAGCAGGATAACTGCGCCCGGCAGGTATTGGGATCCAGTTGCTTTGCATAAGCAAGGTGAACATCCATCAGTTGCTGGGTGATGCGCTTACCCCGGTGATCATTGTCAACATAAACATATTCCAGTTGGTAGGTACCCATCGGCCTTTCGATATGAAGCATTTCTTTGATCATTTCCATCTTGGCCTGTGCTTTAACCAGGCTTTCCTTTGGAAAAACATAAGCGATCAGGTTCGATTTAAGCAGGTTGGATGACATGCCGTCGTAATACCCTTCTACCCATCCGCCCAATGCACCCACAGGCTTATCGCCATACCAGGCAATAAAGAAACTGCTTATCGAAAAATCGCAGCCGTCCACTTCTTCTTCCAGCATGGCAATGATAAGCTTCTTCACTTCTTCTTCCGATAATTCAAAGAAGTTAGCAAGGCCAAGATTATCGGTCAGGCTCTTTTCTGCGCCAATGATCACATCGGCGATAAATTCAACATCGTTAAGCGTTGCTTTCTTTATTACGTATTCTGATTCCATTGTTGGTATATTTCCTTTATTGAATATTCTCTATTACCATGGCGCTTGCACCTCCTCCACCATGACAAATTCCGGCAGCGCCATATTTTGCGTTATGCTGTTTCAGCACATTGATCAGCGTTACAATGATCCTCGCCCCGCTGCAACCCAAGGGATGGCCCAATGAAACAGCGCCTCCATTCACATTTACTTTTGCCGGGTCTAATTTCATCCGGCGGCTGTTTTCTATGCCTACTACAGAGAACGCTTCATTCAGTTCCCAGTAAGCAATGTCTTCCATTTTTAGCCCTGCTTTGGCCACCGCTTTGGGTACGGCCAGTGAAGGCGCCGTGGTAAACCAAACCGGCTCCTGGGTAGCATCGGCGTAAGATACTATTTTGGCAATGGGTTTCAAACCCAGTTCCGTTGCTTTTTCTTTGCTCATCAATACCAGTGCGGCAGCGCCGTCGTTCATGGTAGAAGCATTGGCAGCCGTTACGGTTCCGTCTTTTTGAAAAGCTCCTTTCAGCGTTGCCACTTTATCAAACTTTACTTTATACGGCTCTTCGTCTTTTGCAAAAACGATTGCCTCACCTTTTTTCTGCGGTATCTCCACCGGCACGATCTCTTCGGCAAATCTTCCGGCTTCAATGGCGGCCTGGCTCCTCTTATAACTTTCAATGGCAAATGCATCCTGGTCTTCCCGGCTGATGCCGCAGGTAGAAACACAAAGCTCGGCTGCATTGCCCATTGCCTTGCCGTCGTATGCGTCGGTGAGCCCGTCTTTTGCAAGGCCGTCTATTAACTGTGCATTTCCGTATTTATTGCCCCAGCGCAAACTATCAGCATAAAAAGGTGCATTGCTCATACTCTCCATCCCCCCGGCTATCACCACATCGGCATCGCCCAGCATAATGCTTTGAGCACCCTGCATAATGGCTTTCAAGGCGCTGGCACATACTTTATTTATGGTAGTGCTGCATACCGTATCGGGTAACCCGGCAAATTTTGCGGCCTGGTGAGCTGGTGCCTGCCCCAGGTTTGCCTGAACTACGGCCCCCATTAAAACCTCCTGCACCAATTCAGGAGCAACGCCTGCTTTTTTTAATGCGCCTTTTATGGCAATGGCTCCCAATTGGGTAGCGGTAAAGTCTTTTAAAGAGCCTCCAAAACTTCCAATGGGGGTACGGACTGCGGAAATGATATACACTTCTCTCATATAACTAGCAATTTAAGTTGCAAATATATGCAATGCCGGCTAGAAGGCGGGGCCCCGGAAAAGCATAACCGGTTTTTCAGCAAACTCTGTGCATATCTATTTAAATTTTATTGCTTGCAAATCACAATTCTTGTTTGTAGATTAACTGTCCTGTTAAACCCGGTTCTTAATTATCAAACTAAACTCCTTAGAAAATGAACAGAAAAAATGAGGCAATTTCTCCCCGCCGGAAATTCCTTGGAACAATCGCTACAGGCGCTGCTGCATTGGGCCTTTCTGCATTGGGCACTTCTTCGCTGGCAAAAGCAGGAACATTAACGGCTTCAGAACTCCAGTCGGAAGCAGACGAATGGTTCAATAAGATCAACGGTAAACACCGGATCATGTATGATGTTCCCGAACCGCACCAGGGCAATGAACTGATGATGCCCTTTGCATGGGCCAAGGTTTTTATGCTCACCAATCTTGCTACCGGCACTCCCGAAAAGGAAAGTAATGTGGTAACCGTTTGGCGACACAGCGCTATTCCCTTTGCCATGGAAGACCGGCTTTGGGCAAAATACAAATTCGGTGAAATGTTCAACATTAAAGACGATACGACCGGCGCCCCGGCTCTCCGAAACCGGTTCTGGAAACCCGATCCGGGATACAGTGTTCCCGG
Organism: Ferruginibacter sp.; assembly: GCA_035355815.1. Taxonomy (GTDB): domain Bacteria; phylum Bacteroidota; class Bacteroidia; order Chitinophagales; family Chitinophagaceae; genus Ferruginibacter. The sequence continues at coordinate 2,510 of DAOQRQ010000380.1, forward strand.
AGTAGGCCCCGTTCCCATCGGCATTAATGAATTGCAGGCAAGCGGCGCCATGTTCTGCGTATGCAATATGGCCATTACTGTTTACAGCGCTGTGGCCGCTCAAAAAATGGGTATGAAACACGAAGACGTTACCAAAGATTGGTTATCGGGTATATTACCCGGTGTACAGGTAGTGCCTTCGGGTGTATGGGCCATTGGCCGAGCACAGGAACACAAATGTGCATATTGCTTTGCCGGGTAACAGAGACCATCTAAATAAAAGGAGAAGGCAGCGGAATTCCGCTGCCTCTCTTTTTGCTGGTATTAATAACCCCCGTTATTGTGACCGGGTTTTACCATTTATCGTAACCCTTACGACGTGGATTGGTAAAGAGGTTTCGTTTGCTGTAGAATTTATCCATCACTTCTTTTATGTCACAATCCCTCTGATATTCCAGTTGCTTTATCTGGCGCTTTTTTTCATGCCAGCTCGTAAAGAACCTGTTTTGAACGGAGCGGATCTTGAAATCATAGTTGCGGTTGATCTGGGCGATCTGCATATCCTTTTCCCGGGCCGTAAAGTAGTACGTCATTCCCCGGTTATCGTTCCGGTCGTACTTGTCAAACCCGGCGTTAGGCCCTTTGCCATCGCCTTTGTAAACATCATCCCTGTCTTTGTTGTCCCAGTCGCCCTTTTGATCGTACTGTGCAAACGCAGCAGTCATCAGTAATAATGAGGATAAAAGTGTAAAGATCTTTTTCATAGTTGTAATTTTTAAAAGTTAATAATGACCTTAAGATGGTTTATTACCCCAGCTGTTTACAAAGGAT
>DAOQRQ010000381.1:0-3314 GCA_035355815.1 Ferruginibacter sp.
ATTTAAGCACCGACCTGATGAAAGAAGAACCGATAAGGCCCGGTTATATTTCACCGGAGATTGAATTGCTTGATTACGATGCTATCAACCGAATGTAAGTTCCTTAAACGGCAAAGTTGTATGTTGCCAGCCCGTCCACTCTTAAAGATCTGGCCTGTTTGTAACAGTTGATTTCCTGAATGCGGGGCAGCAGAATCCTGCTGCCGGTTCACTGCAATGGCAGGAAACAAGTATACATGATCCGCATTAACAAAACATTTATAAGCCGAATGTAAGCTGACTTACATTTTCCGCTGGTGGATGCGCCTAATTTTGTACGTGGTTGGTTCTATTTCAAAGAGCCTGACCGGGTTATTCTATTATTAATTTAGCGTGTTATGAAAAGTGCGTTGATCAGCGAAAAGATTAAATGTTCCCATATCGGCAAACATACTTTGTTCCGGCACCTTGAGAAGGATCATTTTGAGAAGGTATGTGCCAAAGCAAAGTTGGTAAAACTAAGAAAAAACGCTCCCTTTTTGCTCAACAATGAACCTGCCAGCCGGGTATTCTTCATGGCGAGTGGTATGGCCAAGCTGGTCAGTTTCAGCGGGGCGGATGAAAACTCGGTAAAGGATATTATGGTAGACGGGGAGTTGTTTGGAGATTTTTCTTTTACCGGCTCAGGCATGGATGGATATGTAACCGGTTTGAAACAAAACACCTACATGTTTTACTTTGATGCTTCAGACCTGAAAAAGATACTGCAGCACCATCACATACTCTCCCTGAATTATTCAGAGGCCATCAGTATAAAACTGAGGAGACTTGAAGAAAGACATTTGGTGTGGACTAACCGGGATGCCCGCCTCAGGTTGCTGTATTTCTTCCAGGTGTGGGTTTCGATTGAAGGAATCAGATCGGGCCATAGTGTGATATTGGAAAATTATTTAGCGCTCAGCGATATCGCTGATTTTATCGGAGTGTCACGCCAGTTTATGCACAAAATGTTAAAGGAACTGAAAGAGGAACGCCTTGTTTATTATTCCCGAAAACAAATAATCCTCACTGATATCTTTCTTTCACAGAACCTGGTCCGGCAAAAGCAGGTGATTTAAGCAAACGGATATATTTGGTTTAAAAAATTGGGGCCTTTCTTTCGTTATAATGTAAGTTCACTCCCTTTTTCTGCTGATAAGATTTTATTATCAGGTTAAACGACGCTGCTGTGTAAACTAGATTACATGAACTGAAAGTTATTTCAAAAATTTTACCGATCTGTTAAAATTATACGCTAAAATTGAACATCAATTTATCCGTACCTGCAAAACGGGTAATTAAAGTGTTCAACAATCATTTTACTTCTGCAGTAAGTATACCGCTATAATATTCTATGTTTAAACGATTGCTAACCCATGACCCGGTTGTGAGAATCAAACCTCATGAGACCAGAAACGCTTATTGTATCAACGTTGAATTTTTACAAAACCTGGGGTTCGAAAAGAATGAAGTTCTTTCTGGTCCTGCAGAATGGGTTTACCGGTATTACTGCCGGGGGAGGGGTTGCCATGGCATTGAACTCGTCTATTTCAATGAGTTCAGTATTTTGTCTGTTGAAGAATTCTGGCTCGATAAGTCAGACGAGTCGAACTACATAAGCAATTCCATCGTTGGCAAATTCAGGATATGTTCTGATGAGGACCTTGGTTTTATCTTTTCAAGGAATGTAAAACTTAACCATATTTTTAATGTGGATGGAAAGAGAGTATGATGCCATGGTTTTCCCTTTTACCGGATACGGAAAAAACGGACTTTGCAACAATGAAATAAATAAGTGTAAACTTGTTTACACCTAATTGCAAATATTTTTTTTGTTTTTGAAATTACTTTATTTAAAAGAGTAGGTTTGTGTGCAACAAAACAATATCCATGAGTATTTTTAAATTCACCTGTCCGGTGATTATTCCTATGTATTGCAAAGCCCCCTTAACCGGATCTTCAGTCTTTAACATATCAATTGGTTTGTTAGCCGCAGGTAAAAAGGTTTCCTGAAAAGGAGTTATCCTTAAGATGCATGCACTATCCCAAATTCAGTATCAAGTATTATCCAGTAGTTTAAAAAAACACCTATGATGTACCAAAAAACAAATACCCGCAACCCGTTTCACAATGTATTAATGTGGCTGATCGTGCCTGTTTTGGTTTGCTTCAGCCAGCAGGTAAAAGCTAACAATTTGCAGATAGGCAATGTTGTTGTGATGGGGCCAAACACCAATTTACATTTTGTACTGGTTCGTTTTAATATCAGTTGGAAAACTCCTGGCGGACTTCCCTGGGTCCGGCAAACTGGGATGCTGCATGGGTATTTATTAAATACCGTATAAGAAGTCAGCAGACCTGGCGGCATGCCACGCTTAACTGGGTTAACGGAACTGGCGGCGGTGATGGTCATGTGGTGCCTGCAGATGCAACGATAGCAAGCAGTAACGATAATGGGAGCGGAGGAAGTTTTGGTGTATTTATATATCATAATACAGGCATGCCGCAATCAACGGTAAGCTATTCAGACGTGCAACTGCGCTGGAACTACGGAATTGACGGAGTTAGTGATACTGCGAAAGTGGAAATATGTGTATTGGGAATAGAAATGGTTCGTGTACCACAAGGCAGTTATATGCTGGGAGATGGAACTACCGGGAGTGTGGCCGGACAATTCCATGATGCTTCCGGTGTTATAAATCCTTTCCAGGTTACAAGTGAAAATACTTTAACAATGGGCGGGGGCGGACCCGGTTCCCTTGGAAATAACAACGGTACCAACATGCTGCTTGTTCAGGATGATTTTAATGATATTACCAGCCAGACATTACCTGCCTCATTTCCGAAGGGGTTTAAGGCTTTTTATTGTATGAAATACGAGATAACGCAGGAACAGTATGCAGGATTCTTAAATAAATTAAATTATAATCAGCAGGCTACCCGTACAAACCAGCCAACTCCGCCTAATTCTCCTGTGGGTACAAATGTATTGACGTTTTTTGGAAGCCCTTTTCGTAATGGAGTCGTTATTATTAACCCAGGTATTAACCCGGGCACCCCTGCTGTATATGCCTGTAATGGAAACGGGAATGGGATCTGCAACGAAGCGGATGACGGACTCAACATTGCCTGTAATAATCTTAGCTGGGCTGATATAACTGCTTACCTGGATTGGGCGGCGCTAAGACCAATGACAGAACTGGAATTTGAAAAAGCATGCAGGGGAAGCGAAACTCCTGTTGCGGAAGAGTATGCCTGGGGTAATACAGGAATGAATTTGGTACCGGGGGTCGTTA
>DAOQRQ010000382.1:0-3309 GCA_035355815.1 Ferruginibacter sp.
CGTTGTAACCAAACTCATTCCTTATTCACCCATGCATTGGAGCTCGTTTAAACACATAAGGGATGATGAGTTGAAAGTCATTTATAAGTACCTGAAAAAGCATCGGCCTGTGAAGACTAAGTAGTGGTCTGACGTCCCGTCTGACCATGAATACTTTTACCACAAAGAGTACGGAGTTTGTTCACAAAGAACGCAAATTGTGTGGTCTGACGTCCCGTCTGACGATGAATACTTTTACCACAAAGAGCACGGAGTTTGTTCACAAAGAACACAAAGGGTGTGGACTGGCTTCCTGTCTGATCATGATTAATTTTATTACAAAGAAACTTTGTGCTCTTTGTGTAACCCTTCGTGCTCTTTGTGGTAAAATTAGTCAGACGGGATGTCAGACCAGTTCATTCACCCCTTTCTGCAATTCATACCCAACCCAATTGCCAACGCTCTGCCCTGTTTCTAACTTGCCTGAAATTTAAAAACAACGAATAAAAAATTGTCAATTATGCGTACAAAAGTATCAGCCATTATCATTGCCGCAGTTGCCCTTACCGTTTCGGTGATCTCCTGCGACAATACAAAAGAAAACACAACGGCTTCTCAAACCATCAGCAACGATAGTTTGGTAAAGCGGGGATCCTATTTAGTGAATGCCATGGGTTGTGATGATTGTCATTCTCCCAAAAAGATGGGACAGCACGGGCCGGAAGTTATACCGGAACTGCGTTTTAGCGGATATCCTTCCGACAGGCCAGTGGGTAAGGTTGACTCTTCTGTGATCAAAAATGGCTGGACATTGTTTGGTCCCGATTTCACCAATGCCGCAGGGCCCTGGGGTGTTTCCTTTGCCGCCAATATCAGCAGCGATGAAACCGGTATCGGTACCTGGAGCGAAGCACAGTTCTTAACAGCCATCCGTAAAGGAAAATACAAAGGACTGGAAGGCAGTCGTGACCTGTTGCCGCCCATGCCCTGGTCCATGTACCGCAACCTGAACGATACTGACCTGAAGTCGATATTCGCTTTTCTTAAATCGACCCCACCGGTAAAAAATATGGTACCTGCGCCAAAGGCTTTAGCAGATCTGAAATAATAAAAACGTTGATTTTTGAAAACCCGTTAACCAGTCAACGCCATGATTTCGGTTAACACTAAGAATCTCCCTCAAGCGGAGGTTCTTTTTTATATACAACTTATCAGCCCTTTTCGCAATTCATGCATTCTTTGTAACGGGCCTGGGAAGCCGGTGATTATATTTACAGTATGAAATACGGGATTTTAAATCGTTTTTACAGTAAAGCGGGTTCAACAGCAAATTCCGGTGCCGGCATTACGAAAAACAGGTTTACTACAATTCATACAAGGTTTTCCTCAATTCATACAAGATACCGGCCGGCCCGGTACCCGAATTGAAAGCAAAAGTTTGTAAATTGAAATACAGCTAACCAGATAGAGCATAGTAAGAAATAACAATCGATCATGAAACTGCCCCAATATACCAGAAAAGACCTGCAGATACTGGCCATGGTTATGCCGGTAGTGGTAGTGATGATCAACCTGTTACTGTTTGGAACAAAATTCTTTACCGAACCGGCCATACTCATCGGCTCCGGACTGATTGTGCTGGTGGTTATGACCGCCGCCTGGTTCCTTTTTACCTGGATCGCTGTTACGGTACGCAACCGTTTTCCTTCTAACCGGGATGAGATCAGAAGGCTGTTCATCACCGTGGCCTTTATCGCCACCATACAGGCCCTGATCATCACCCTGTTCTTCCAGGGTTATAACCAATTTAAGCTGTTTGGGTACGAAATAAATGCCACCCGGTATTACTGGACGCTGGCGATCGGTTTTGTACTCAATATCATGATCACCATCCTGCACGAAGGATTTGAACGTTTCGACAGGTGGAAAGTGACCTTAACGGAAACAGAGCAATTAAAAACGGCCTATACACAAAGCCAGTTGATGGGATTGCGCAGCCAGGTGAATCCTCACTTCTTATTCAACAGCCTAAACTCCCTGTCGAGCCTGATCAATGAAGACTCTGAGAAAGCAGAAAAATTCCTGAATGAACTTACCCGGGTTTACCGCTACCTGCTGCGCAGCCCCGATGATAAACTGGTAACGCTTGAAACGGAACTGCAGTTCATCCAAAGTTATTATTACCTGTTAAAAGCGAGGTACGGCGATAAGGTGAACCTGCAGGTGGAAGTGAACGAATGCTGCCGAAATAAATACGTTTCGCCTTTTTTACTGCAAACGGTATTTGAATACAGTTTTAATAACAATACCATGCTGAAAGAAAGGCCGCTGAACTTTTTGATAACACAGGAAGACGGGTGCCGGCTTGTAATAAAGAACAACCTGCAGGAAAAACAAGCCAGCATGGCCGTAAGCACCGATGGTTTGCGTAACCTGGTAGAGAAATACAAGCTGCTTTGCTGCGATGAGCCGGTGCAGATAGAAAAAGCCGATTCGTTCTTTTGCGTACAGGTGCCTTTATTAAATGAAATGGAAAATAACAATTGATGAAACTGGTGAAACCAAATAAGGTGGAGTGGGTGAGCTTTTTTGTGCTGATGCCTGTGATAGCAGCGGCCACCTGCTTTGTGTTATTCGGCGGTGGCTGGTTCCTGCAGGCAAGCCTTTGGCTGTACGGGTTTATGTATATGATGGCAACAGGACTGGTTCTCTGGTATGTGGATGTGGTATTTACAAGGTATATCCACAACAGTTTTGCCGCTTACCAGGATACGGTAAAACGCATTGCAGCATTGGTGATAAAACAGGTGCTTATCATTACCACTTCCACTACACTGATCATTGCAGGCATCATGCGGTTCCCGGTAGCGGATTTTTATCCCGTTACTACCCAGTTCTGGTTATGCATTGTGATCGCACTGGTGATCACCCTTATCGCCATGATCATCTGGGAAGGCGATTATATCTTTCAGCAGTGGAAACAAAGTCTTACCGAGAATGAAAAGTATACCCGGCTCAGCCTGCAGAGCGAGTTTGACATACTGAAGAGCCAGGTGAATCCTCATTTCCTGTTCAATTGTTTCAATACACTCTCGGCATTGATAACGGAAGACAAACAGAAGGCCGAGGTATTCCTGGATGAACTGAGCAAAGTGTACCGCTACCTGTTGCGTAATAATGAAGACGGGATGAGTACACTAAAAACAGAATTACAGTTCATCAGAAGTTATTTCCAGTTGCTTAAAACAAGGCATGGGGAAGCCATACAGATGCATGTGGATACCGATAAGCGCTATGATGATTATATGCTGCCATCGCTCAGCCTGCAGA
>DAOQRQ010000383.1:0-3300 GCA_035355815.1 Ferruginibacter sp.
TCGCTTCCCCCCCCTTTTCAGCAACCCGGGCCGATTGCTTTTTTAAAGAACGGCTTACCCTTCCTATTACAAAACCCATCACGGGGATACATAATAATATAAAGCCGGTAAGTTTAGGGCTTATATAAAACAATACCGAAAGGTTGATGATAATTGCCAGCGGATCTTTTACCCAGCCTTCCAGTGTGCCAACTACAGAGCCTTCTACTTCGGCCACATCATTGGTCATCCTGCTCATCAGGTCGCCTTTACGTTGTTCGGTAAAATAGCCGATCGGCAACTTCAGTATCTTGTCATACATATCGATCCTGAAACGGTTTACAATACCGTTTTTTAATGGCCCCATGGCCCTGTAAGACAGGTACAGAAAAAAATTCTTTAAGAAAATAGAAATGATGATAAGGATGCAGACAACTCCCAGTGCATGAAAAACACTGCCATTCTTGATAAGATTGTTCAGCTGGTCTGTTACATAAGCCACCAGCGGGTTACCCGATGTTCTGGGCATCAATCCATCCTGGTTTACGCCAAAGATCAATTGCATAAAGGGCAGCAACATACCTATCGATACGATAGAGAACAGGATGGAAAGAAAGATATTTACAATGTACCAGGCAATGGAGCCTTTATATTGCCCCAGGTAAGCAAAAACCCTTGAATATTTTTTCATTTTTAATAATTCTGAATAGAAACGCAGCAAAGTAACTAATTTTACCACGATTAAAGCATAAACATAATGTTAGAAGGCAAAAGGCAGAAGCAGGTGGCGGGCTTGCTTAACAAAGAGCTGAGCGATATCTTCCAGCGCCTCGGGTTATCCATGATGGATGGCGGAATGGTCTCCATTTCATCGGTTAAAATAACCCCCGACCTTTTTGACGCCCGGATCTACCTCAGTTTTTTCCAGGTGGTCGATAGTTTTGCCGCCCTTAAAAAAATTGAGGAGCGGAGCTGGGAAATAAAAAAAGAACTCACCGAAAGGGTACGTCACCAATTGCGCAGCATGCCCAAACTCACTTTCTATATTGACGATACGCTGGACTATGTTGATAAGATGGAGCAGTTATTCAAAGAGATAAAGAAAAAGGACAGCTAGTATTTATGGTTTGTAGTTTGTGGTTGTGCTAACCGGCAGACTCTTTATTAACTACAAACCACAAACCACAAACTACAAACCGGATGTACTTAACTTTTGCCTGGCGATACTTTAGAGCAAAAAAAAGTGCCAATGCCATCAACATCATTGCATGGGTTACCGTAGCGGTGATCGCCTTCGCCACCTGCTGCCAGGTACTGGTGCTGAGTGTATTCAATGGATTTGAAGACCTGGTGAAATCGCTATATTCTTCTTTTTACGCCGATATAAAAGTAGTACCCGCCGCCGGCAAAACGTTCTTACTTACTGCCGAACAGATCGCTGCACTCAAAAAATTTCCTTCTGTTGAAAATATCTCGCTGGTGGCAGAAGAGAAAGCCCTGCTGAAAAACCAGGATGCACAAACCGTGGTTTACCTGAAAGGCGTGGATGACAATTACGAAAAAGTGAGCGGCATTGCTGCCAAAACCAACCGGGGCAGGTATTATACAGGCACTGCCGACGACCCGCAACTTGTGGCCGGTTCAGGAATTCAAAATGCAGTTGCCATCAATGTTAACCCCGCATTGCCGTCGGATCCGCTCACCATCATCTTACCAAAAAAGAATAGCCTGAACAACGATCCCTTGCAGTCATTAAGTGAAGGCATCGTGAAGGCGTCGGGTGTATTTACCATTCAGCAGGAATTTGACGACCGCTATGCCGTAACAAATATTGGTTTTGTAAAACAGCAAATGAGTTTTGCCGCCGATGAATACAGTGCGGTTGAAATTAAACTGAAAGAAAAAACCGATCCGGCCGAAGAGAAAAAAAAATTGACCTTGCTTCTGGGTAAAGCATACAAAGTGCAGACGAAGTATGAACAGAATACCAGTCTTTACAATACCATGAAACTGGAGAAATGGGCCATTTACGGCATACTCACTCTCATACTCATCATTGCGGCATTCAATATGATCAGCGCTTTAACCATGCTGGTCCTTGAAAAGAAGAAAGACATCAGTGTGTTGCAAAGCATGGGTATGAACAAACCCGGCATCCTGAAAATATTTTTAAGCGAGGGGTTGTTGCTGGGCTGTATCGGAACGGTTACAGGAATCGTAATGGCTATCATCATTTGCCTGCTGCAGATAAAATTCAAATTGGTAAAGTTGCAGGGGGGATCGTTCCTGCTCGATTATTTTCCTGTAAAACTTATTGCAACAGATTTTTTATTGGTTGCCCTCACGGCCACCGCCATTGCTTTTTTAGCCGCCTGGTTTCCCGCAAGAAAAGCATCCAGGCAGCATTTTGAACTCAGGTAATTTTAATAATCGCCAAGGGTTTCCGGTAATTGCGCCAGCGCTTTTTGCAGTTGTTCATCATTGGGCGCTATGCCATGCCACTCGTGACTCCCTTCCATAAAGTCAATTCCCTTACCCATTTCGGTCTTCATCAGTATCACGATCGGCTTGCCTTTTCCAACAAATGTTTTTGCATTATTCAACCCGGCTACCACGGCATCCATATCGTTGCCGTCCATTTCCAGTACCTGCCAGTTGAATGCTTCAAATTTCGCCTTCAGGCTGTCGAGTGCCATTACGGATTTGGTTGGCCCGTCAATTTGCTGGCCATTCCAGTCGATGGTGGCGATCAGGTTATCTACCTTTTTATGGGCTGCAAACATAATGGCTTCCCAGTTCTGTCCTTCATCCAGTTCTCCGTCGCCATGCAATGAAAAAACAATTCGATCATCGTTATTCAGTTTTTTGGCTAGGGCTGCCCCCACTGCCACGCTCATTCCCTGTCCCAATGAACCGCTGGCCATCCTTACTCCGGGCAAATACTCGTGGGTTGTTGGGTGGCCCTGTAAACGGCTGTTTATTTTACGAAAAGTACCCAATTCCTTAACCGGAAAGTATCCGCTGCGGGCCAGGGTGCTGTAAAATACCGGGGAGATATGGCCATTGCTGAGAAAAAACAGGTCTTCCCCAACGCCGTCCATTTTAAAGTCGGGGTTGTGCTTCATTACACTGAAATAAAGCGCCGTAAGATACTCGGTGCAGCCCAGCGAACCACCCGGGTGGCCGCTTTGTACGGCATGAACCATTCGTACTATATCCCTGCGGATCTGGGTGGCAATGTCGGTCAGTTTATTCATTTTAAAGTTAGGTTATTGTTACTTTATTATATTAAATCTCCATATCAGAACCCGGATGAAACTA
>DAOQRQ010000384.1:0-3289 GCA_035355815.1 Ferruginibacter sp.
GGGGCTCTTTTGGTATAACTCAGATCGTAATTTATTTTTTCTCTTCCACTGTATCTGCAGCGCCCAGCGGTTTATTCTTTGCAAAATCAACCAATACAGGAGCTCCCACAAAAATAGAGGAGTAGGTACCGGTGATAACACCTATCAGCATGGCAAAGGCAAAGCCACGTGTTACTTCCCCGCCAAAGATGAACAGGATCAACAAGGTTAAGAATACCGTAAGAGATGTCATGATGGTACGGCTCAGCGTATCGTTGATGGCACGGTTGATGATGTTTGTTTTGGTAGCGCCTTTCATATCGCGGCTGTATTCACGGATACGGTCAAACACGATCACGGTATCGTTCATCGAGAAACCGATCACCGTTAACACGGCGGCAATAAAGTGCTGATCAATTTCCAGCGGGAAAGGCACAATGTTCTTAAAGAAGGAGAATACTGCCAGTGTAACGAATACGTCGTGCAGCAGTGTGAAGATCGTACCCATGGAATACCTCCAGTCGCGGAAGCGGATGAAGATATAAAGGAAGATGATCAATATGGCAAAGATGGTTGCCTTGATAGAGCCACGTTTCAGGTCTTCCGAAATGCTTGGCTGCACCGCGGAGAATCCCTGGATATTATTTTTGGCAAAACCGGCTTCGGTGGTATTTGCCGGAAGCACTTTTTTGAGGCCTTCATACAATTTTGCGATAACAGCACTGTCGGCATTGTCTTTTTCTTTCAGGTAAGCCGTAGTGATGTTCAGGTGACGGGAATCGTTTACCGTTTTGATGGTTGGATTATCTCCTTCCAGCGCAACTTTCAGGTCATCACGGATATCATCTGGTTTTACTGCCTTATCAAACTGAACGGTATAACTGCGGCCTCCTTTGAATTCAACACCCAGGTGGAATCCATTGAAATAAGCGCCTACACCTGCAATCAGTACCGCTATTGAGATCATGTAAGCATATTTCCTGAACTCAATGAACTTATAGTTAGCATGTTTGAAGATCTTTTTCGAAATCGTCGTGAAATAATTAAAGTGACGGTTCTTCTTTGTCCAGAAATCGGTGATCAGTCTTGATACCAAGATACCGCAGAATAATGAAAGCAGGATACCGATGATCTGTGTGGTGGCAAAACCCAATACCGGGCCAAGGCCAAAGTAGAACAGGATAACTGCAGTAAGCAATGAAGTAACGTGGGCATCAATAACCGGCGCCAGTGAACGGCGGTAACCATCCTGCACCGCCAGTTGATATGATTTTCCTTTTACCAGTTCTTCTTTTATCCTTTCAAATATGATCACATTCGTATCCACTGCCAGGCCAATGGTAAGTACCAGGCCGGCAATACCGGCAGCGGTTAATGTAAAGCCCATGGCTGTTAATACACCAATGGTGAACAGCAGGTTTAGTATAAGGGCGATATTGGCTACCCATCCACCGGTATTATAATAAACCAGCATCAGGATAAATATTACCAGGAACGAGATACCGAATGCCAGGGCGCCGCCTTTTACGGCTTCTTTACCAAGGGTAGGTCCAACAACCTGTTGTGCCACGATCTTGGCGGGTGCATCCAGTTTACCTGATTTTAAAATATTAGCCAGATCCTGGGCTTCCAGTACAGTAAAGTTCCCGGCGATCTCTGAACTTCCGCCTTCAATGGCTTCGTTCACATTCGGTGCCGAATAAACAATATCATCCAGTGCAATGGCAATGGGCTTGTTCACATTCTTTCCGGTTAACCTGGCCCATGATTTTGCACCGATCTCCGTCATTTCCATTTTAATGGCCGGGCGTCCTTTCTCATCAAAGTCCTGGCGGGCTTCCCTTACGGCTTCCCCTTCAAGCGGCGCTTTATCAGTGCCCGTCTGCATTTTAACTGCATACAGCGGGAAGATGCGTTCAGAACCTTTTGCTGCTTTTTCTTCAATTCCCAATAAGAATTTGCAGTTTGCAGGCAGCGCATTCTTCACTACTTCATTATTGATGTACTCATAAAAAAGACCGGTGTCTTTTAAGGCAACCAATCCGATGTTTGATGAAAAATATACTTTGCCTGTATTATTATCACGCTGTGGCGGAATGATATTCATTACTCTTACCAGCGGGTTCTCATTTGCCTGTACTTTGTTGGTATCAATCTTAGCGGTGTCGCTTACACCGTTGAGGTAGTTCTGCAGGCTTTGGTTTGCATTATTCAAAGAAGCATCCAGCTCATCCAGGCGATACACTTCCCAGAACTGTAAGTGAGCAGATGCCTGTAAAAGTTTACGCACCCTTTCTATATCGGTAACGCCGGCAAGTTCCACGTTGATGATGCCTTTGTTCTCATCAAAATTGATATTGGGTTGTGCCACGCCGAATTTATCGATACGTCTTACCAGTACCTTGTAGGTTTCTTTGATGGCGCCGGCGGCAATGGTTTTCAGTTTGGTGGTAACGGCATCGTCCTTATCGCCGATCTTTATCTCTTTGCCAGGACCTGCAAACAAAGCGGCCAGTTTGCCTTCACCATTCTGCTTGATATATTCCTTGCTGAAAAGGGTGATGAAATCTCCTTCCACATTTCCCTTTTGCGCATTCGCTGTACGAAGTGCGTTCAGCATCTGTACATCCTTTGAGTTATTGCTCAATGATTTTACCAGGTCGTTCAGGTTAACATCCATGGTAACGCTGATACCGCCCTGCAGGTCAAGACCCAGGTTCAGCTCGTTGGCTTTACACTGCTGGTATGTAGTACCAAAAAGGGGATAAATGCTTTTTTCGCCGGTACTGTCCAGTATTCTTTTTTTGCGGAACTCGATGGCTGCTTTTCTTTCATCCCCAGATAAACCGGGCATTGAGGTCTTAACTATTTTCTCAGCTTTTGCTGCTACGGAGCTTTCATAGTTACGCACCACCCAGGTATAGGATAACTCCCAAAGGGAGATAACTATCAACGCAATCGTGAAAAACCACACCAAACCTTTTAATTTCATAATAAGTGACTTTTAATAGCTAGTTTGTTGAATTTTAGAAGTGTGCAAAGATAGGGGAAAAACCCGTTTGCCGCTGTAGGCGGTTAATTTTAGAATTTTACTCATTTTGCACCCAAATCGGGCATATGATCCATAAGAACCACGGCTTTACATATTTACTGGCGGGTGTCGCTTTTTTACTATCCTGTACCGGTTCCCGTAAGGCGCAGGTTATAGATAACAGGGCAGTTACAGTAACAGCGGCTGTTCCGGCCGATACGGTTAAGACAGACGATTTCCTGGAATCGCTGCTGAAACAATACCCGCAATACTTTGAGA
>DAOQRQ010000385.1:0-3286 GCA_035355815.1 Ferruginibacter sp.
CGGATCGGGGTCTGTAAAATAATAGTTTAACGCAGTTGTTGAAAAACCACCGGCGTTCACACGGCCTATCCGGTCATAAACAACCGCATCACTGCTTCTTTCAATAGTGAAATAGTCGCTGTTGGTTTCCGTAGCCGTGGTCCATTGCAGAAGGTTTTTACTGCCGGCATTTCTTCCTGAAAATTCCATCAGCTTAATGGGCAATGGCGGACCGGAATTGAATTCGGCATAACCCATATCCGGGGCATTGCCGGTAAAAGGCAAACCAATATCAATTCCCTTGTCGATCACCGGGGAAGTTGCCTGCAAACGGAAGTCGGTTGCTGAAACAAAGAGCGGGTTCACACTTAAATTATTATTGTAGGTATAGCTGGCCGGGTTGCCTGCAGGCCATACGGGTGCATTGCCGCTGCCGTTATTGAATGCATCGTTGTGCGTTACCACCACATTGGTCATGGCCGTATTGGGAAAACTGCCGGCCAGCCAGGTATAGGTAAAGCCGGTGGCAATATTATTGCGCACATTTACATTGATGGCGCTGCCGTTTTCCTGGTTCGAAAAATCGATGCAGGTGATGGGCGCTGCGCCGGTCATTGCAACAAAGGTATTGTTGTAGATATTCATGCCATTGATCTGCTGATCATTTCCGCTTTCGCTTAGTACAACTACGCCGCCTGCCGTTCCTGATCCATTGCCATAATACAGGTTTGAAAAAACATTGTTGCGGATGGTATTGTTCAGTAAATAGCTGAACCCACCCGTTGGAATTCCACCACCGGGGTTGGGGAAGCCTCCGTCATTATTCACCGGCCGGGTGTTGAACTGCACTCCGCTGGATACATTATTGAGCACATTATTTTCGATCAATATGGATTCGGTACGAAACTCTAAAACAATCCCGCTTTCAAAATTGGTATTGGCAGGCGTACGGCCAAGGGTATTATGGTGTATCCATGCACTGAATGCATAAGAACCTTTGCGGCTGAAATTTATATCAATACTTCCTTTGATGATATTATTGTAGATCTCAAGCCCTTCAATATTGATGAATTCAAGACAAAAATCCCAATCGCCGTTCTGGCCTGGAAAAGTCCCTTTGTATGCAGCCTTGGTAAGTGTGTTATTATATATCTTAACTCCTTTGAGCCAGCCGTTGTTCCAGGGCTTAATGGGCCAGCCGTTCTTAAAATCGGGGCGTTGGTCCTGTATCATGGTATTGCCATATATCTCCATACCCATTTGTGAACCGATATTCAGCAGGCCTGTTCCAAAGTTGCCGTTGTTTTCAGCGGAATTCAAAACCGTATTGTTGTAAAATTTATTTCCTGTGGCATAGTGGCCCGGATCGTAGATGGGATCATTGGCATCATTGCCGTCGAACACAACGCCCCGGTTACTGAAGTTGATGATCTTGCAATTGAAAATAGATACATTACTTCTTCCGGTTACAAACAGGCCGATCCATGTTTTATAATTCGTCTCGTTCACATACTGGCCGTCGAACGTGATGCCGGATACCGATTGATTGCCGTTTGTATCGTTTGGAGAATCAAGTGAAAGCAGGGTGGAGAACTGGCCGGTCATATCGCCTTTAATGATCGAGAGTGCATTGCCTGCTCCTTCAATATTCACTCCAACTGCTAAAAATGATTCCTGCGTTTCTATATAAGTACCGGGGTTAACATGAATGGTATTTCCAGCCGCCGTTACGGTTTGTGTTGCCTTCCGTAATGTTTTCCAGGGATTGCCAATACTGCCGTTACCGGTTACATCATTGCCAGCGGGGTCAATATAGTACGTAGCTCCAAAGCAAATTGAAAAACTGAACAGCCATAAAACAGTAATACTGTATTTTTTTAAAAAAGATAAACGCATGCCGGTAGAATAGTTTTATTCTGTTAAGAAAATAAATGAATAAATTTTCGCAGGGAATTGTAAAACGTTGCTTGGGGCCTGGGTAAGCGGTAACAGTTATCAAAGGAGTTGGACAGTGCAGCCATATTCATATTGAACCGGGCTGCACCCCATGCAGGCAAATGGCGTGCCACAGTTTTCGGGGGTTAATAGAAATACAGGGAATGCAATATACTTATTGTTCAATTAACTTGGCCACACCAAAAGCAGCGGCTGCGGCCAAAGCGCCTATCATGGTCACTTTCAAAGCCCCCCATAACGGGTTCACTCCTGTTACTTTGCTTTTAAAATAGCCAAAAATGAACAGGCAGATCAGCGTGGCCACAACGGAAATTTTAAGGGCTTCAACAGAATCGGAAATAAAAAAATACGGACTTAGGGGTATGATGCCGCCCAGTATATACGATATGCCGATATTCAATGCACTCTTGGTTGCTCTTTTGGGATCGGGTTTATCGAGCCCCAGTTCGTACTTCATCATAAAATCAACCCAGCGGTCTTTGTCTTTTGCAATTTCTTCTGTGGCCTGTTCCTGCAGGGCCGGACTTAACCCGATGTTGGCAAAGAATTCCTTTGTTTCTTCTATTTCTTTATGACGGAGATTTTCCACTTCATCGTATTCCCGCTTTACTTCGCTTTTATAATGGTCCTGTTCTGTTTTGCCGGCCAGGTAGCCACCCAATCCCATGGCAATGCTGCCTGCCGCAATTTCGGCAATGCCGGCGATCACCACAATGCTGCTGCTGTCTACGGCTCCGCTCAGTCCGGCAGCCAGTGCAAATGGAACGGTGAGTCCATCACTCATGCCGATCACCACATCTCTTAAAAGGTCAGAACTTTCTAAGTGTGACTCTATATGATCGTGGTGAAGGTGGGTGTCCATATGCGTAGATTGAGCGATCAAGGTACAAACTAAACAGGTAATAATAACTGGTGGAAGTTGTCCATTCAACTGATGTTTGTCATTTCCTATCTAAGCTGACCCAGACTTTTTGCAATGATATGCACACATTCCATCACCTGCTCCTTTGTTATTACAAGAGGTGGTGCAAACCGTATCTTATCGCCATGTGTTGGTTTGGCCAGCAACCCGTTTTCTTTTAATGCCAGGCAAAGCTCCCAGGCTGCATCCGCATTTGTATGCTTTATTACGATCGCATTCAGTAAGCCCCTTCCTCTTACTTTTTCAATGAAGGGTGCGTTTAGTTTTTCCAGCTCTGTTCGTAACAATTTTCCCATGGCTTCTGCATTGGCAGCCAGGTTCTCTTCTTTTAAAACCTGCAGGGCGGTGATCGCAACGGCACAGGCCAGCGGGTTGCCCCCATACGTACTTCCATGCTCCCCGGGTTTGATGGTCATCATCACCGCATCA
>DAOQRQ010000386.1:0-3283 GCA_035355815.1 Ferruginibacter sp.
ATATTGGCCGCATCCTTCGTGGTGTAGAAAGCAGGATCCCGATTTTAAAGCACCGAGACAAAAGAAAATCACGTCGCCGCCTGGATCAGTAAGCCGCTGATCTTTCTTTCGTAAAATCTGTATATTTATCACGTGCCGTTTCCAGATTGGTACGGCAATTGTTTATCTGCATGTCTAAAACCCCTAACAAAATGAAACAATTCTTTTTATCAATCGCTGCCATGTGTATGTTTATCGGCTGCAGCACAAATGCTGTAACCGGCCGTAAGCAATTAAAGTTATTTGCCGAAGAAACGCTGCAACAACAGGCCATTACTGAATACCGTTCCTTTCTTTCCCAGAGTAAAGTGCTGAGCGGTACCGTAAATAAAGATGCCGAAATGGTGAACAGGGTAGGAAGCAGGATTGCAAAAGCCATCACGGATTATTATACTCAAAAAGGCATGGCCAATGAACTCAACGGATACAAATGGGAATTCAACCTGGTGGAATCAAAAGAAGTGAATGCCTGGTGTATGCCCGGCGGTAAAGTAGTTGTTTACACCGGACTTTTGAACATCACACAAAACGAAGCGGCGCTGGCAGTGGTAATGGGGCATGAGATCACCCATGCAGTAGCCCATCATGGTAATGAACGGATAAGCCAGGTTGCCCTGGCACAGGGACTTGAAATTGCCGGAAACATTTTTACTTCCGGGAACCAGAAGGCCAATAATATTTTCAATAATGTTTTTTCACCTGCGGCGCAGGTAACGGTATTGTTACCCAACTCACGCAACCAGGAGTATGAAGCGGATCATTTTGGGTTGAATTTTGCCGCTATGGCAGGGTATAATCCAAGGGAATCTGTTCCGTTCTGGCAACGGATGGCTGCAGCAGCGGGCAGTGGAAAACCACCAGAATTCCTGTCTACCCACCCATCCGACGAGAACCGGATAGCCAAATTACAGAGTTATATGGACGAAGCCTTAAGCTATTATAAGCCTGTAGGCAAATAAATAGCCTCAAATCCTTTAAAACTCCCTGTTTCAGGGAGTTTTTTTTGCCCAAAACTTTTCTCTGAAGGATAGAATGATTAATTTTGCAGTTCACTAACCCGCTATGTCAGCCTGCCTTCTTTAAAGGGCTTATTTGTTTAAGAGAATTTTATAATACTTTTTTTAACCATTAACCGTCGCTGCTTATGTCTTCACAATCATTACTGGAAAAACTGGAATTAAAGGACGAAAAGAACCTCCTCATACAGGGCTTGCCTTCTTCAATTGAAAAACAATTCATCAAATTGTCTTTTTCAAAGAACGTAACACCACTGTTGAAAAAAAGGAAGATCGACTTTGCCCTTGTATTTGCAGTAAGCCAGCGCCAGTTGGTTGACATTTTACGAGACGTGGTTCCCTGCCTGCAGGAAGAAGCCAAATTATGGATCGCTTATCCAAAGCCCACTTCTAAAATTGCCAGCGATCTTTCACGGGATAAGAACTGGGATTTTGTATCGGAACATGGATTTGAAGGAGTGCATATGGTGGCGCTCGACAATGTATGGAGTGCTGCCCGGTTTGAACGTACCTTGATCGAAGCCGGTTCCGGGATCAAAAGAAGACCTGTATTTACTGCAGAACTGCTGCAAATGGCTTAATAGATCTCCGGCGGATATTATTCAACACTATTTTACGTAAATGGAATTACTAAACAGGTAGTATCTATAACCTGTTTGGAGACCTGTATTGACTGATACAAGATGAAAACAAAAAAACACATTGTGGTACTTTCGGGTGCCGGCATCAGCGCCGAAAGCGGGTTAAAGACCTTTCGTGACAGTGATGGATTATGGATGGGCTACGATGTTTATGAAGTGGCTTCCCCGCAGGGCTGGCATAAGAATCCGCAACTGGTGTTAGACTTCTACAATGCAAGAAGAAAGGACGTGGCGGCAGCCATGCCCAATGCTGCACATACCGGGCTTGCAGAACTGGAAAATGATTTTAACGTAACCATCATCACGCAAAATATAGACGACCTGCACGAACGGGCTGGTTCAACTAACGTACTGCACCTGCACGGCGAAATCTTTAAAATGAGAAGCATCACAGATGAGAATACACATTATGAGATCCGTGGCGATATCATGCTGGGCGATACTGCAGCAGACGGTCAGCAACTGAGGCCCCACATTGTATGGTTTGGCGAAGCCGTACCCATGATGGAACAGGCCGCCGCCATAGTACAGGACTGTGATTACTTTGTAGTGGTGGGAACATCACTGCAGGTTTATCCTGCCGCCTCACTTTTGTATTACACGCCGGCTTACCTGCCTAAGTTCATCATTGATAAAAAGATACCTGCAACAGAAAAGCAAAGCAATCTTCAACTCATCGAAATGACCGCCACAGAAGGGGTGAGGGAGTTGAAAAGGATATTGAACAGGGAACAGGAGATGTAGAACAGGGAGGTAAATTTAAAAATAGTCAATATCCAACATTTGCTTTTCCGGGTTGATGATACGTTATAAAGACGTCTCAACAAAACCGATTCCCTTCGCTTCCAGTTCTGTCAACACCGGTTCGTAAATCTCTTTTACAGTAGGTATGTGCAGGCCTTTCAGTTGAAGTACTCCATTCAGAATTAGTTTGGCAGCAATGCCCAATGGTAAACCCACTGTTTTAGCCATGGCGGTACGTAAACTGTCTTCTCCCTTAACCACCAGGCAACTTTTCAGGCTTTTTTCCTCTCCGTTCAGCACGTATTCAAATTCATGGAGCATCACGATCATGTCTTTATCTGCCGGCATCATCTTCAGTTTTGTTTCTACCAGGAACTGTAAGATGTCTGCAGAACTTTTTGCAGTGGCCGGAACGATCGCATCATCAAACAACCCGAGGAACTTCAGCATCGCTTCATTCTCTTTATTTACAAATGGTAAAACCGGCTCCGACCATTTTTTAAAAGTCAGCCCGCCAGTAACGATCGCAGCTGTTTCATTGGTAAGCCCGGCATGAACGATCGCATTCCATCCTTTAAAAAAATCAACATGCTGCAGCGTGGTTCGTATGAATGTAGCGGCATCGGGCAATTTATAGGTTGGTATATAACTGAAAGAATCCCGGTTCGGATAGAAGGCGAGGTCATTCAGCCCGTCAAAAACGATCTTGTTGGATACATCAAAGAGCTCTGTATATTTTATGATTTTTGTTTCGTTGTTCTCTTTATATACTGCACCTGATTGCCCGGCCATCACAATATTCCGGGGATTCCAGCTTATTTTGTAGTGCCAGGGATTGTTGTC
>DAOQRQ010000387.1:0-3273 GCA_035355815.1 Ferruginibacter sp.
TTTGGAAAAATCAAGGGCCTCTCCTATTACATGGTGCATATCCATATAGCGGTAAGTAGCCAGGCGACCAAGAAAGGAGACCTTGTAGAGGGCTTCGGCATCGTGCCGGTACTGAAGAAGCAGCTTTTTATCCTGCGCTAACCGTTTGGGGTAATAAGGAATATCAGCAGGTTCTGTTTCTTTACTGAATTCCTTGAAGTAGATCGTTTGATCGTGTTGTTCCCAATTGGTAAAATGTTTGTGTTCGGTGATACGGGTGTACGGAACATGCTCATCACAGAAATTCATTTGCGTGGTTCCCTGGAAATCGCCATCGGCATAATGCGTTTCAAAAGTTACCGTACGATAACCCAGCCGGCCATACTTATACTCAAACCAGGCATCGATGGGGCCTGTATAAAAAACATGGTCGTACCCGCCGGTATCCATAGAAGGCTCAAATTTTTTATTGAGCGTTACATTGATTGCAGGATGATCGATCAGTTTTTCCATTACGGCCGTATACCCATCTACCGGTATGCCCGTGAACAGGTTGTTGTGGTAATTGTCATCGTAATTAAAACGAACCGGTATTCTTTTTAAAATGGATGCAGGCAGTTCGGTTGGTTCGCAACCCCATTGCTTTTTGGTATACCCATAAAAAAAAGCATAGTAAAGTTCTTTACCGATGAAACGCAATGCCTGCTCTTCAAAATTCTTCGGGTCGTTAATGGATGTATCGGCCAGTGTTTCTAAAAATACTTTTGCTTCATCGGGCGTAAATGATTTGCCAAACAACTGGTTAATGGTATGAAGATTAACCGGCAGTGAATATACTTTTCCATTGCTCATCGCTTTTACCCGGTGAACATAGGGCCTGAACTCAACCAGGCTGTTCACAAAATCCCAGATCTCTTTTTTATCGGTGTTAAAGATATGGGGGCCGTATTGGTGAACCATGATGCCCGTCTTTTCATCCCGCTGGGTATGGCAGTTGCCGGCAATATGGTCACGTTCATCCCATATATCAATACTGCAATCTGAATTTGTTACAAGCTGGTTTGCCAGTACGGTACCAGAGAACCCTGCGCCGATGATCAAATATTTTTTACTCATTGTTGAAATGCAAAATAAACTATTACCCTAAAATGCTTTTATAAATGTTGATGTATTTTTCATTGGCCTTATCAAGCGAGTAAAACTCTGTTGCGCCCTGCCGGATATTACTGCTGTTGTATAAAAAGCCGGAGGCTGCTTTTTCGGCAGCCATTGTAAATGCCTGGTCTGTAAACGCATCAATAATAACCCCTGCCTTGTACCTGTTCACGATCATTTCCACATCTCCTACACCGCTGTTGGTTATTAAGGGGATGCCCATGGCCATGATCTCTCCATGTTTGGTAGGCGAAGACGACTGCTTTGAATAACAGGGCTTGATAAAAAAAACAGAATAGTTACTTACAGACAGAAGCCCAGGAACCTGTTGCCGGTTGGCTTTGCGGATGATCACACGATCGGTCCCGATCCCGGCCTTTGCAGCAGCAGTTCGTATCTCGTCGTGCCGGTGAGGCGCTATGAAGAGCAGTTTTGCAGCCGGTATCTTATCGCAAAGTATCTTACAGAACTGCATCATTTCATCCACCAGGTACCAGCCGCCGATAGAACCCAGGTAGCTGATCACAAAATCGTCTTTCCCAATATTCAACTCTTCTTTCAGCAGGTCCTTTTCAGCACTGGTTATTTTATCCGGGTTAAAGAGCTGCAGGTCGGCACTGCATGGAATTACCTGCAATGGAACGCTTGTTTTATACTCGGGCCATGTTTGAATGATCTTTTCTGCAGCATAGGTAAGACATACAATGCCATCGTTTACAGACACCGCTTCTGTTTCCTTGTGTTTAAAAAAGTTATAGATCATTTTGTACAGCGGGTTGCCGGTATGCCACATGCCTCCTTCCACCCGGCTGTCGGCATAAAATTCCCGTATATCGTTCAGGAACTTTATCCCCATTTTCTTTTTCATCCACAATCCTACCAATGCCGGCACCCCGGGCCGGGTATGCACCATGTTAATATGATGTTGCCGGTGAATTTTTTTTGCCGCCTTTCTTAATTTGATAATATCAATAAGTGTTGAAACAACAGGCGGATTCTTTGTATAGGTAAGCGGAACCCAGTGTATGTTGCTTTCATCCAATAAAGCCTGAATGATTTCTTTAGTCTGTTCAAACACCTGTTCCTTTTCGCAACTGAGTAAAAAGATATTGTAACCCGCCCTACTCAGTCCCTGCAGGTAAGGGATCACCTGGCTTTGACCCAGCGGATCGGTCATGCCATCATAAGAAATGAATAAGATATTTTTTTGCCCTGCCACTAATTTCCGTTTAAGGTATCTGAATAAATTTTCCGCAGTCCTTTCATGTGATGCTCCAGGGTGAAATGATCAAGTACCCGCTGCTTTGCGGCAGCAGCCAGTTTTTGTTGTAATTGCTTATCCGAAGCCAGCGTTCTCAATTTGCTGATGAAGTCATCGGTATCCTTCAGGTCAAAGAATATGGCCGTATCGGCGCATTGTTCCCGGAAAGAAGGAATATTGCTGAGCAGCATCGGTATTTCCATCGCCATCGCTTCAAGCACACTCAATGAAAACCCCTCAAACTCCGAAGGCATTACATAAAGATCGTACTGTGATAATAACCGGCTTGCATTTTTCACTTCTCCTTTTAATATCACATTTACGCCGGCTTCTTTTATTAATTGTTCCAGTTCTTTCTGCAATACACCAATCCCGTAAATATGCAGCTCAAATTTCTCGCCTTTCAGTTTTTCAAATGCTTTAACCAGGTACTGCTGGTTTTTAGGAAACCGCAATGCCCCGATGGCTGCCAGGTTGAAATACTCTTTATTCACTTCTGCCTCCGGAACCTGGTAAGGTTTTTCCAGCTCCTTCAGGTCAACGAATGTGTACAGGAGATGTTTCTTATACGGGGTATGGTTGAAGAAATTGAAGTATTGATCCAGCACACCAGCAGACACACCGATCATGGTGCTTTTATGCATTTTATAACTGATCTTCTCCAGCGTATGCAGGTACCATTTTTTGTATTCCCGGGTAGACACGTTTGTGTGTATGGTGGTAATAAGAGGGATCTTTCCAGGTGTGGCCATCCGGGCAACCAGGGTGGCGCTGAACAGGTGAGAATGAACCAGGTCGATCTTATGTTTTTTGATGAAGCGCTTCAGTTTTATCACCGCCAACGGAAGGTTGGCAAAAGACCCCATCTGGAGGCAGTG
>DAOQRQ010000388.1:0-3258 GCA_035355815.1 Ferruginibacter sp.
GCTCGACCAGGTGGATATGGATGGCCCCTTGTTGCTGGCAGAAGATATTGCAGAAGGAGTGACATTTGAAAACGGGAAGATCATGTATACCAACGAACCCGGATTAGGGATAAACATCCCGGCATTCTGAAAATTAAAAAACCTATAAAACCTTGTACGGTTTTATAGGTTGGGGTATGTGTTGATCTCAGAATGTATTAATTCAATCCCTGTACCTGCATAAATACATAAGGATTGAGGGAATGTTCTTTGTCTTTCCTGATCCTGCCTTCGCAGAACTCCAGGTCGATATACGAATTGCCATCCAGTATTTCCCACAGATCGGCGTTGCTTTCTTTGGTAAAACATTCGGGCAGCATTTCAGCAGCCAGTCCATCCCAGCAGGCTTCTATCAGTTGTTCTTTTTTTGAATGCCAATCCCTTGCCGATACCCGGTTCACTTTCTGAAGCTGCTTCGAAAAGAACTTTGTGTTCACCATCAGCAAAAGCTCGGTTTGATTGTAATTGCCGTTCATAAAATAGATTTTAGTGTTTTAAACAGAATTTGGATTGAACAGGAAAAACCTATAACGTTCAGGATGTGAAGTTAAGTGTGGCAGATATGAAAAAATGTAGATATGGGTGCTTTTGTGAAGTAGTAATAATCCTATATCCAGGTAGAAAACTGGTTTTTAAAGCCTGATAATCATTGGGTAATCAAGCTCCAGGAGGAAAGCTATTTATTCATTTCCAGCTCCTTTAGCCGGTTCTTTGCTTCTTCATAACCCGGGGTAAGGGCAAGCACTTTTTTATACCAGGCGATGGCGTCATTTTTCCTGCCAAGGATCTCGTATGTTTTTGCAAGACTGAATAAGGCAAGATCACGGGTGGGAAATTCAGTTGCATTGTTCTCAAAAATGATCCTTGCGTCTTCATATCTTTTTAATGTAAACAACTGGTCGCCCAGTTGATTCATCGCCAGCCAGTCGATATAATAATTGGCCGTATCTTTTTTCATCCGGGCATATTCAGCAACGGCCTTTTCTCCGTTGGCAGATGCCAGTACGGTTTCCAATACTTTGTGCACCGGCTGTTTTATGGTGACCGGTTTATTGTACAACACTTTCATGAGGTTGCCGGCAATACCAAAGAAGTGAGTGGGAGAGCTGTTGCATAAAAACACCACCAGGCTGTTGGTGGAGGGAATGCGAACCAGGAAGGACAAGAAGCCTTCCGTCATTCCCAAATGATAATTAGCAAACACGCTGTCTGTTGCTGTGTAACGGAAATTCTGGTTGAACCACCCAAAGCCGTACCGCCAGGGCCTGATGCCCGGGGTAAACATTTCATCGGTGAGTTTTTTATTGAGCAGGCTGTTATCTGTAATGGCAAGATGTAGTTTAAAAAGATCTTCCACGGTGGAGTACAGGTCGCCGGTACCCATGGTATTGGATTGATCACGGAAATCGGCGCTGGTATACCCGCCTAAACTATAATCATAACCTGTTGACCGCTTATCAACTATCTGCGTATGAAAATAAGAGCCGCTTCCCGTCATACCCAGCTTATCAAAGATATCTTCTTTCATTAACTGGCTGTATGATTTACCGGTAACCCTTTCCATAATGTAACCGAGTGTGAAATATCCCCAGCTGCTGTAATAATAACCGGAGCCGGGTTCAAATACCAGGGCAGAGTCCATATATAACTTAATATATTCTTCTCTTGTAAAATTCTGGCGGCTGATTCGTGGAAAAAAATCCTTCATAATATCGTAGTTGGGCATGCCCGAACTGTGACTGAGAAGCTGACGTATGGTAATGCGGCTTCCGTTCTTCTTCGAAAATTCCGGCAGGTAATCGGAAATGGTTTTATCAAGGTCCACCAATCCTTTCTGTACCTGTATCAGCATCAATATGGCCGTAAGCGGCTTTGAAACAGAACCGATCATGAATTTAGTATCGGTGGTATTGGGAATATTCCATTCCCGGTTTGCTAAACCAAAAGCGCCTTTGTAAACAACTTTGCCGTTCTCAGCCACCAGCACCGCCCCATCAAACATATTGAAGCGGTGATAGGTATTCATGATCTCAGCCAGTTTCTCTTTTTTGTTCTGTGCAAAAGATGGCTGTATCAATGCAAATGACAAGCAGGCAATAACGGAAAGTATTCTCATACGATTTGTATTAAGAGATGACGACCTTCAATTTACAACTAAATACCGGACATTGCATAAAATGATCCGGCTGATCAGTATGGATATTTATAAAAGTCACAACGATCTTCATCACAAAGCAGTTTTTTATACAGGGGATGTTTCAGTACATCGGTGTAATTCATTTCCTTCCCATCCACGATGATCTTTTCGTACACCAGTCTTATTCCATGGCTGTAATCAACATACCAGCTGGTATGCCCGGTATACAAGGGCTGAATGGCTTTCCCGTTTAACTGGTGCCAGCCGTAAATGGCCACCCGGCCGGGTTTTGCATCGGTTAAAATTTTCCCGGAAATGACCACATCTTTTTTAATACCGGCGATCAATCCTTTTCTTCCTTTGCGTTGCCCTTCAATGACCAGGTGATGTTGCCACATGGTTACACTGCTGTCGCGGAAAGCATACATGGGTACCGGTTCCGATTTTACGTTTGCCTGTTCGTAGATGAGGTCAACCATTTTACGGGTGGGTAAAAAACAATGAAAGCTGTCTGCAATCTTTTGTGCAGCCATGGGTGTAAGGGGAACCCTGGCCCAGTCATCATCGGTACCTATGGAAAGATAATCGGGCGATACATAAAAAACGGCCCGGTGAACAATGCCTGCACTGTCTGTTATTCGGGAACTGACCGGGACAAATCTTTGCAGGAAAGAAGGGATATTACCGGCCAGCATTTCCTGCACAGCCAGTGAATCCCTGGCCGCCCATTTCCAGGCCGCAGCGGTTTTGTAAAAACCTGTTCCAGTCATTCTCTGTGCCGGAACGGAAGGAATGGGCAGGCGGAATATTTTGCTGCTGCTGCATGCAGCGAGTAATATCATGAGATAGGGCAGTATGAAATTCTTTTTAATCACGTATATATTTTTCATAAACCCGATGGCCAAAATAAGTAAAGTATTTTTTTCTCTCAAACCTGGTAGCAGAAAGAAGCGACAGGATGAACCCGTTTCTTGCCACCTGTTCGGTATGATAGATGAGGCCGGTCGGGTTTTGTTTCAGAATGATCTTTATTCTTCCACCCAATGCTGAATGACGGATGAAGGCAGTATCTGCAGCAGTAC
>DAOQRQ010000389.1:0-3251 GCA_035355815.1 Ferruginibacter sp.
TGGCCACCGCCGTTGTTGCGCATTTTGGCCGAGTAGGAGGATATTTTTGCCAGCACATCTTCCAGTGGTTTGCTGATGTCGGCCTTTTCGGCAGCAGCAGCCTCTTTTACATTTTTAGAATAGGCAGCTGCATGCTTGCTGTAATGGATCTCCATGGTCATGGCATCGATCACATTTTCCAGTGCATCGTATTTATAAGGCAGGGGTTGCTGATCGAAACCGGTACCGAAGCCGGGTGTTGCTATACTATGATCCGTTGAAAAAGACTGCAGCAGGGGAGTAGCTGCACCCAGTCCTACGGTAATGGCCAAACCTCCTTTCAGTGAAGTGGAAATAAATTCCCTGCGGTTGGTTGTTTTATTTGTTGCCATGATTTTGTTTTTTAAGTGGATGAATTTTCTTTAGAAGAACGGAAAAGACTGCCTGCTCTTTTAAAGAAGCGGAAATAATATTCTTTATTAAAAAGCTGTGAATCGTGCATGGCTTTATAGGTAAGAAAAATACCAACCGGTGTTAATACCAAAACTGCCAGCCACATGCCTATGAACGGAGACGTCATGCCTTCCTTCACGAATTTTTCGCCGAACATATTCAACAGGTGAAAAATAAGGAAGAAGATGATGGCTACCACCAGCGGCATACCCAACCCTCCTTTTCGGATGATGGAACCAAGCGGGGCGCCCAGGAAGAACAGAACAAAACAGGCCATGGATAGTGAGAACTTGCGGTGCCATTCTATTTTATGATAACGTATCTCGGACCTCCGGCTTTCTGCTTCATTAGCGGCGTTCTCTACATTTATTTTAAGATTACCTGCAATGTTCTTGGCTGCATCTTTTACCAGGAACCTGGCCGAATCGGGTATCAGCGAATCAAAGCTGTTGTATTTTGACGTGGTCTTCGGTATCTTTTTCCAGGTACTGTCTGCCACAGCTGTATAGTGCAGGTACATATCAAAAGAACGGTAGGTTCTTGCATCCAGGCTGTCGTTCATCTTGCCCAGCGAATCAAGAAAGCGGTTGATCTGCCCGGCGCTCAGCATTTTGAAATTATTGCGATAGATGCTGTCGTTGGTATTTTGTTTCTGTAATGAACTGAGGTCGAATAATTTTTTAAAAGAACTGAAGCCAAGCCGGATGTATTCGGTGCTGGTGTCGCCGATATTCCCGTTCTCCTGGTAGCGGAATCCATTCTCCAGGTTAAATTCCAGGAATCGTTTGTCATCAGAGATACGCATCACGCCTTTTTCGGCAATGATGCAGTTATTTTGAATAGGGTTGGTTTGTTCATAGATCAGCACATTATGAATGGTCTTTCCATCCGCGTCTTTTTTACCTGCTTTGATGGCGTACCGGGGTATGTGGGTGAAGAAAACGCCCTCTTTAAGATCGAAGGCGGGCTTTTTGTAATAGATGTCGTTATACAGCGCTACAAATTTCAGGTTGGCGTAGGGGATCACATAATTGGCAAACACGAACGTGATACCGCAGAATAGGATAGATACCCATACCAGGGGCCGCATAAAGCGCAGCAGTGAAATGCCGGAGGATTTGATGGCCACCAGTTCAAAACTTTCTCCCAGGTTTCCAAAGGTCATGATGGAAGAAATGAGTATGGCAATGGGCATGGCAAGCGTGAGCATGGAAGCGCTTACATACCAGAGAAATTTACCGATGGTGATGAAGTCGAGACCCTTACCTACCAGGTCATCCAGGTATTTCCACAAACCCTGCATCATCAGCACAAAAAAGGCAATGAAGAACGTTACGATGAACGGCCCGATGAATGCTTTAAGAATTAGTTTGTCTAATTTTTTTATCATGCCCGCAGTGGCTGTATTGAACGCTAATTGTAGTAATTTGATGCTTCGTATGAAGCAGCAGCCAAAATTAACTCTTTCTGATGAGGAACTGCAACTGGTAAACAATGCCGGCTGGATTTTAACGAAACATACAATTACCGGGAAGGTTTATGAATTGTTCGGTCATTTGGCAGAGGAGTATAAGACGGTTGTGGAGAAGGAGAATTTACCATTGGCTGTTGTTCAGTCTTCTCCCAAAATCTCAAAAGGAGAAAACTATCTTCTGCTGCCTTATGTAATGCTGGATTATCCCCGGTGTTTTGGAGGGGAAAATATTTTTGCCGTACGTACCATGTTCTGGTGGGGTAATTTTTTCAGTATCACACTTCAACTCTCCGGCGGGTATAAAAAAATGTTTGAAGAGAATTTAGTTACCGGGTACGACCAGTTGAAACAGCATGGATTTTATGTATGCAACAATGAAGATGCCTGGCAACATCACTTTGAAAAAGAAAATTACATCTCCCTGGATCAGCTGACAAAAGAAGAACTGCAGCAGGTGGTCCTGCAAAAGGAATTTATAAAACTTGCTGTAAAATTTCCGTTGAATTACTGGAGTAAAATAGCAGAGATGTTCCCGGAGAAATTTTCTTTGTTGATGCAGCTGCTTAAAACTTAACTTCCCAGGCGGTGAAATAATTCTTTTACCTGGTATTCCCACAACTGGCTCTGGTCCTTGATATCCTTCTTGTCGGCAAAATCGCTGATCACTAAAATGGTTTGGTTGGTAACTTCAGATTTTTCAATACGCCATTCAAAATATTCATCCTTTGCCTGGTGATCCCAGCGAAAGCGCACAAACTTATCTTCTTCTGTTTCCAATAGTTTGGCTTTGTCTACAGAACCATTCCAGCTAAAACTGTAAACGCTGTCTTTTTCATCTACTTTATCGGCGAACCATTCCTGTAAACCGGCGGGGGATATTAAAAATTCATATAAAATACTTGGAGAGCATCTTACAGGGTATTCTAATGTGTATAAAACTTTCTTACTCATCCTTTTTGTTTAACTAGCGTTGCAATGTTGCAATAATAACAAAATAATCTGCTTATCAAATTATTTATTTAAGTTTTTTTGTTTTACATAGTTAGCATAAAAGTTAAACAAACAGGATTTCAATCTTCTGAAAGCCAGTGTTTTAGAATTTTTTTTTTGGCTGCATATTGGAAATAACATAAATTACGTTAATAGATTTGTAAATTTTTAACAAGTTATTAACCCAATAGTCTATTTCTAACTTAACCTTTAAACCATCAGGCTTATGAGCATGCGCCAGCTAAAAATCACTAAGTCTATCACCAACCGTGAAAGTCAGAGTTTAGAGAAGTACCTGCAGGAGATTGGTAAAGTAGAATTAATTACCCCCGAAGAAGAAGTAAAACTAGCCATC
>DAOQRQ010000390.1:0-3243 GCA_035355815.1 Ferruginibacter sp.
TCCATATCTATTTTGTTGATCTCCGCTTTGCTTTTCTCCACTTCCTTTTTTGCTTCTTCCAGTTCTTTCTTAATGGCGTCTTTGTCGATCTTGCTGATCTCTTTCTTTGCCTTTTCTATTTCTTTTTTAGCTTCGGCCATTGCTTTCTCTATTTCTTCTCCTTTAAAGTCGAGGTCAAGGTCTTTTAAGGAAGAGGTTACGCTGGCCAGTGTTTTGTCCAGGTCAATATTCTTTAAGGAGCGCTCCACATCCTTCATGATCCTGTCGGCATCAATGTTTTTCAAAGAAGCTTCGATCTCTTTTTCCATTTTAGAGAAATCGATCTTTTTAAGTTCCTCACTCACCTGCAATAATGACCTGTCGAGTTCGCTTTGCAGCTTGTCAAAGTCCTTCATTTTGATGGAACCGTTGTAATTCCTGTCGGGTACGGTATCCCTGCAGGGCCTGTAAAGATCGTTGCTCTCCTGTACAGAAAGCTTGTTGTAACTGAACGGCGAGTCCTGGAACGACATGGTGATACCGCCTACCAGCAGTAAGGCTACCAGGGTACCCACGGCTTTTTTGTTTTTTAAAATAAATTGTTTCATGGCTTTACTTTTAGTTATTAAAAAATTAATACGAATAAATTCGTAACAAATATATATTTCCCTTTCAACAATCAAAGGGCGTTAATAAAATTTAACATTTTTACAGAGCTGGTCTGTTGACCAACAAGTTTTTATCAACTCATCATTTTATACGATTTTTACACAAATAATGTTACATGCCAGATGCCACAGCAACAGCCGATATAGCGTTGCAGTATATTGATTCGTTCAAAAAGATAGTGGGTGATGCCTTTGTTTTTGCCGATGAGGAAAGCCTGAATAATTATGCCCACGACGAAACGGAGAATCTTCATTTTCTCCCGGGTATTGTGATAAAACCCCGCTCGGCTGCAGAAGTAAGCGCCATCATGCGGTTTTGTAATGAGTATAAGATTCCCGTTACACCAAGGGGGGCAGGAACCGGGTTAAGCGGCGGGGCTTTGCCACAATTGGGTGGTGTATTACTTTCTACAGAGCGGATGAACTCCATCCTGGAAATTGATGAACGAAACCTGCAGGTTACAACCGAACCCGGTGTTATTACCGAAGTATTGCAGAATGCGGTTAAGGAAAAGGGACTGTTCTATCCACCAGACCCCAGCAGCCGCGGCAGCTGCTTCATTGGTGGAAATATTGCGGAGAACAGCGGCGGACCAAAGGCTGTAAAGTATGGCGTAGTAAAAGATTATGTACTTAACCTGGAAGTGGTGTTGCCAAACGGCGACATCATCTGGACGGGCGCCAACGTGTTAAAAAATTCCACCGGCTATAATTTAACACAATTGATCGTGGGCAGTGAAGGAACTTTGGGCATTGTAACTAAGATCGTTTTAAAACTCCTGCCCTTTCCGAAGTACGACCTGCTGATGCTGGTTCCATTCAATTCATTGGAAAAGGCAGGGGCAGCTGTAAGCGCCATATTCAGGGCTGGATTTACGCCCAGCGCCATGGAACTGGTAGAAATAAATGCATTGAAGATCGTAAGCAGGTTTGTTGATAGTTCGGTAGTGCCGGTTACGGATGAAATGGAAGCACACCTGATCATTGAGGTGGATGGCAACCATATGGAAACACTGATGAGTGAGATGGAAGCCATTGCTGAACTGCTTACCAAATTTGATTGCGGCGATGTTTTCTTTGCAGATGATGCACAGCAAAAAGCCGAATTGTGGAAACTGCGCCGCCGGGTTGCCGAAGCAGTAAAGATCGACGGGTATACCATTGAAGAAGATACCGTGGTGCCCAGGGCCGAACTGCCCGCATTGATAAAGGGAGTAAAACAATTAGGCAAAGAATACCAGTTTGATGTGGTATGCTACGGGCATGCGGGTGATGGCAACCTGCACATACGCATAAAAAAGCCCGGCAGTATTTACAGTTTAAATAACCCGGATGTAGTACCGGCTTTAAAAGCCCTGTTTCAACTGGTTAAAAAACTGGGCGGTACCATCAGCGGCGAACACGGCATCGGCCTTATTCAGAAAGAATACATGGATATTGTGTTTGCCGAAGCCAACATGCAACTGATGAAAGGAATTAAAAAAACATTCGACCCCAATAATATTTTAAACAGTGGTAAGATCTTTGATGCTGATTGAAACATTGCAGCGTTTAGTATCCAGGTCTTGTCAATAATTGAAAACTAAAAACGACACATGAAAAAACTATTGTTCGGCATGTTACTCCTGGCAGTTTCATTCAGTTCAGTTGCGCAGGATGAAGACGAAGAAAGAAAAGGCGGATTTAAAAAAGAGAACCTGTTTGTAGGCGGCGACCTTACACTTGGCTTCAGTAATATTTATACAGCGATCGGCATAAGCCCGTATTTTGGTTACAGCCTGAATAAATACATCGACGTGGCTGCCTCCTTTAACTTCAATTACATTGCACAGCGTGATTATGCTGAGTATGGCGACAGGGTTCGGCAAACCATCTATGGTCCGGGTGCTTTTGTGCGGGTGTATCCTTTTAAATTTGTATTTGCACAGGCACAGTTCGAACATAATTTTGTGAAGGCAAGATATATCCCGGCCAATAATTCAGTTATCTATCTTCCCAGTACCGACCGGGTTGATGCAAACAGTTTCCTGGTAGGTGCCGGGTATGCCGGTGGCCGTGATGAGGATAATAAAAGCTTTTACTACCTGTCCATATCGGTTGACCTGATCGGCGACAAAAATTCTCCTTATGTTGATGGGGCAGGAAGGCGGGTGCCCATCATAAGGGCCGGATATAATATTGCGCTCTTCCAGGGCGGAGGCCGTCGTCGCCGCTGATATCATCTAAGATGATCTTCCAGTTCCTGCGGTGTGGAGATCACGAGCAACCGTTCTTCCGCCTGGGCATACAGGAAACCTTCGTTGTGCATTGTTTTGGTTAAAGAAAGCAGGTGATCGTAAAACCCGGCGCTGTTGAGTATGAATATTTTTTTATTGTGAATGCTCAGTTGGTTCCAGGTTATCATTTCAAAAAATTCATCCATGGTTCCAAAGCCACCCGGCAATATGATGGCAGCATCGCATTTTTCGTACAGCATTTTTTTACGGGTGTGCATATTATCCACAATGATCAATTCGGTGATCCCTTCGTGATGAACCTCCCGGTCTTTTAATATGGATGGTATGATGCCGGTTACCTTGCCTCCTTTTTCGAGCGT
>DAOQRQ010000391.1:0-3224 GCA_035355815.1 Ferruginibacter sp.
CGCGGATACCGGCAATTACAATTCCGGCCTCGGTGTCTATGCCTTATACAGGGTTGCCAATGGGAGCAATAATGTGGCACTGGGATACAGCGCCATGTACAGCGACTCCAGCGGCAACCTGAATACCGCGGTGGGCAACGGTGCATTATATACAAACAAGGGATCGCATGTAAATAACGCCTTTGGCTGGAATGCCCTGTATAGTTATACGGGTACTGCTGATGGTTACAACAATGCCTTTGGCGACTGGGCTGGTTTGAATCTTGCGAGCGGAACGCAGAATGTAATGATGGGCAGCTGGGCGATGGCTAGCCACACGGGGGGTGCACAGAATACGGCCATTGGAAATTTTGTGATGGGGCAGGGAACAGCAGGTAACAATAATACCGCCCTGGGGGCCTTTGCCCTGCTCAACAGCAGCGGCAGCAGCAACGTATCAATTGGACACAACAGTGGAAATACCATTACAACCGGCTCCAATAACACCTTTGTTGGCACCAATGCCAACGCTACTACCGGAGCCCTTACCAATGCCACGGCCCTCGGCTACAACGCAAGCGTTTCACAAAGCAATTCACTGATATTGGGCAATACATCTGTCGATGTCGGGATTGGCCTTACAGCCCCGCTTACCAAGTTGCACATTTATGAGAACACAGCAGCAAATGTTAACCTGCGTGTGGCAAGTTTTAGTACAAGTTGGGAGCCGGGTATTGAGCTATTGAAAACCGGCGCCGGTTCCGACTGGAGAATCAAAACAGCCACTACAGGTAACCTGGTTTTTACACGAAGTATTGATGACCTGGTTACACCGATAGATGAATATGAAATGTCAAGCACTGCCTTCAGGCCCTTTACAGATAATACTAATTCTTTAGGCCTGTTAGCAAACAGATGGACAACAGTGTATGCATTTAATGGAGTTATCAATACATCCGATGCGAGGGACAAAGAGAATATCAATGATCTTAATTATGGTTTAAACGAAATCATGAAATTGCGGCCCGTTAGTTATACCTGGAAAGAAAATCCGCAATGGGGTAAAAAAATAGGTTTCATAGCACAAGAAGTAAAGTCCGTATTAAGTGAAGTGGTGCAGCAAGGAGAATTAAAAAGCAAAGTTGAAGCAAGAGATGACCAGGGAAATGCAGTAAATAAAACCAGTGATAAGCTGGGTATCTACTATTCCGACATCATTCCGGTTACCGTTAAAGCCATCCAGGAACAACAGCAAACCATTGAGCAGCAGCAAAAGCAGATAGAAGAACTCAAAAAAACAAATGAACAACTTAAAAAAGATATGGAGTTGATAAAGGCTAAACTCAGCATTAAAAACTAAACTTAAAAATTCAGCAGTATGAAAAATATTAAATCAATTACACTTGCCGCTTTTTTTATATTGCCTGCTTCCATTTATACGCAGGCGCAAACACAACCCGGTAAGCAGGCCGTACACCCCATTCCGCAGGTCAGCCCGCCACCCGTTACCCCACCTGAAATGAGCAATACGCAAAAACCAGTAACCGCACCGGTGCCGGATACTGAAACCCCCTCCCCGGTAACCAGGGATAAAAACCAACCGCCCCTGGAAAAAGAAAAACCCGTAATGAAGGTAATTAATGATAAAGAGCCTTCTATACCAGGTGGTGAAGAGGGTCGTAAGATAATGGCGGGTAAAGCCACACCGCCGGCCCCCGAAATAATAAGACATTCCACTGCTGATCCAAAAGCCCAACCGGTGCCGGCAGCAAAGCCTTCGGTTCCAAAGCATCAATAAGATCAATAATCACTATTGCAGTCACTTTATAAATCCGCCCGGTAATTTTCTTACCGGGCGGATTTCTTTTTACGATTTAAATTATATTTGTTTCAAACACACCGCATGATACAACGTATTCAATCCCTCTGGCTGTTATTGGCATCGGCCTGTGCATTTGCCGGTTATAAATTTCCTTATTACAGCGGCACCAATCAAAAAGGCATTGCCGGCTACCAGTTGAATGCAGCAGAAAATTTTCTGCTGATAGCTGTTACCGGTATCATTGGCGCCCTGGCATTGTTGCTGATCTTTTTATTTAAGAACCGAACCCTTCAGATGCGGCTCTGCCTGCTGGGCATTGTATTGGAAGCCCTGCTTATCTTCTTGTATTACCGCGAAGTAAAAACATTTACAACCGGCACCCTATCCCTAACCAGTATTTTGCAATCGGTCATCATCATTGCATTCTTCCTGGCGGCACGTGCCATCAACAAAGACGAGAAGATGGTAAAAGAAAGTGACCGGTTACGATAAATTTAATACACAAAAGATGTAAATGAAGAATGCGGCCCTTTCGGAGCCGCATTCTTCATTTATAAGATCAGTTATTATTACTGCTTAATGAATTTAACTGAATTAGACCGGCCGTTGCCGAATGTTCCTTTGATCATGTAAACACCCGCCTGCAGGTTGGCAACATCCAGGCTTACAATGCTGGTACCTGCCTGCAGTTGAACTGTTGTTTGCTGCACCATCTTACCTTCCATTGATATCAGCACCAGGTTAACCACGTCTTTCTGCGGCGATACAATGCTCAGTTGCGCCTGTTGCATTACCGGGTTAGGCAATACGGCTTTCAGTTGCATATCGTGCTGCTGATCGGATATTTTTACAATAGTGGAATACGTGATCACGCCGGTTGCTTCCACCGATTTGATGCGGTAGAAGATAGTACCTGACAGGCCGCTG
This sequence comes from Ferruginibacter sp., assembly GCA_035355815.1. Lineage (GTDB taxonomy): Bacteria > Bacteroidota > Bacteroidia > Chitinophagales > Chitinophagaceae > Ferruginibacter. The sequence goes on from DAOQRQ010000391.1 coordinate 2,729, forward strand.
TTATCAATATAGTCAAATGGCTGAGCACAACGGGTCTGGCTGGCATGGATGCTGTTGATCGTACTAAAATTGCTTCCATCGGTTGAACGCTCTACATTAAATGTTACTTCCGAACTGCTGCATGCTGCTTTCCAGTACACGGTATTAGAACCGTTTGTTTTAGCCGCATTCACATAACTGAATTTAACAGGCAGTACATTTGGCGTTTTACCCACACTGAATGGCGAGAACACCGTAACGCCGGGCCTGGTAGCTGTGTTGGCACTGTTATCTCCGGTTCCTACACAATTACCCCAGGCCGGGTTATCCCAGTGCGATATGCCGATCTGGTTGGTGTTGTATGTTGAAAAAGAAGAACCTTCTAATGCTGAAGGCCATGCCAGGACCATGTCGGTACCCAGGGTTCCCGAATTTCGGTTAATGGTCCAAACAGCATCCACAACACCTTGCTTCTTAAGTGCTGTAAATGGTACACCGTTGGGTGCTCCGTTCTCAG
>DAOQRQ010000392.1:0-3211 GCA_035355815.1 Ferruginibacter sp.
TATCCAAACGAAAACAAACCCGAAGGGCCATTTGGTGATCACCTTGGTTATTATAGCCTGAAGCATGATTTTCCTTTGATGAAAGTGCATAAAGTATATGCAAAGAAAAATGCCATCTGGCCATTTACGGTAGTGGGTCGTCCGCCGCAGGAAGACACCAGCTTTGGGCAGCTCATTCATAAAATAACGGGCAAGGCCCTGCAGCAGGAGATACCCGGTTTAAAAGAAGTGCATGCGGTGGATGCCGCTGGCGTTCATCCGTTGTTACTGGCCATCGGCAGCGAACGGTATACACCCTATGCACAAACCAAACAACCGGCAGAGATACTGACCATCGCCAATCATATCCTCGGAACCGGGCAATTAAGTCTTGCCAAATTTTTATTCATAACCGCCGACGATGAGCAGAGGCTTACCACCCATAATATTGAAGAATACTTCCGCTTTGTATTGAAACGGATCGACCTGCAAAGAGACATTCACTTTTATACCAACACTACCATTGATACGCTCGACTATTCGGGTACCAACCTTAACAGCGGAAGCAAGGTGGTGCTGGCTGCTTATGGTTCGCCTATTCGGGAATTAGGTACAGAAGTGCCTGCTGTATTAAAAAACCTTCCGTCGTTTGAAAATGCAAAGCTGGTCATTCCGGGAGTGGTGGCGTTGCAAACGAATGCATTCACTAACTATGAAACAGCTGCTGTTGAAATGCAAATGCTCCATACACAATGTTCAATGAGTAATGATCAGTTGAAAGACATTCCGTTGATCGTTATCTGCGATGATGCGGATTTTGTGAGCCTGGCGCTCAACAATTTTTTATGGGCAACTTTCACCCGTTGCAATCCTTCGCATGATATGTACGGAATCAGCAGTTTTACCGAAAATAAACACTGGGGTTGCCGGGGCCCCCTGGTAATTGATGCAAGAATAAAACCGCATCATGCACCGCCCGTGCAAAAAGATGCCGCTGTTGAAAAAAATATCGACCGGCTTTTTGAAAAAGGTGGAAGTCTTTACAGCATTAAATAAACCAACTTTATCAGGGAATTGTTTTCTTTTTGATCACCACCTGCTCATTCAGTTTATCAAACATTTTTTTGTGAAACTCCCTGAAATCGGGATAGCTGCCGGCCTGGTAAAAGGTCCGTTTGAATTCAACCGTTATGCGGATATTCAGCAGGTTGCCTTCGGCAGTTACGGTACGGGTAAATACAATGCCTTTGTCTTCTGTTACCATCGAAAGGCTTTCGGGCAGTCCGTCGAAAACATAATCGGCGGGTATGGTGAAATTTCCAAACAGGCTGTAATCCTGCAAAAATCCAAAATCAACATCAGAAGACCGGTCTTCGGCGATGAAGGAATTCTTATCCAGGTTGGAAAAGAGGTTCACCGTAAAGTAGCGGTAATTGCCCGAACTGTTGAGTGCAGTGCTGAACTTTATCTTTTGTTCCAGCGGTAACGAATCCGCCTCCAGGTTATTAATAGTAAACTCTTCTATTTTTACAGAAGGATAAGGATTCAGGAAATAATCTTCTTTGAATTTTCCCTGGTCCTTCGTAAATTCTTCGCAGCGCTTAACCCTTGCATAGTGGTAACAATTTACCAGGCAGTTTCCCTTCATGTTGCCGTCGGCGTCTATTTCTCCCTGCACGGCCGCCATTACTTTGTAATGATATTTACCGGATAGTATCTCTTTCCATCTCCCGTTCTCGCCTTCAAAAATGAACCCATTCGTATTCACCACCTGTGCCGGTATCAATTTATAATTGATTTGCCTGTTGGTGGCATCCAGTATAAAATATTTATCCTGGATGGGAACATAGGCCATCAGGGAATTGAACTGGCTAAGGTCGGGGTTGGAAGTTACCACCAGCCCGTTCTCCCGGGTGCTGAAAAATATCGGCAATGCTTTGAGCCCGGCGCCGTTCAGCATCCGTATCAGCAGCAGGTTTATATCGGCCATATTGCCCGTTTTGGTTTCCCAGGTTTTGGCAATGCCGTTCTCTGCAAAGATCTCTTCCCGTTCATTCCAGGCAATGTCTTTCCGTATCTTCTCATAAATGAATTTCATTCGCATCTCTTCATCAGCAATGCGGTTTGCTTCGTCTACCAGTACATGCGCTGCCGAAATATTCTTCTCCAGCTGCAGGCCAAAACTTTCGTCTTCTTTAAGTGATTTGATCACATGGCTCCATTTATTACGGACTTCGATCACCCGGTCGCCCAGGTCTATCTGCGACAGCGTAAACTCCACCCGCTGCATATAATCTTTTGGCGAACCCATAAAGGGTTCTTCTTTTATGCCCGGCAGGTTCTGCATCGTATAGTTTCTCTTCAGTACTTTAACAGGCACAGCGCCTTCGGTTATGGAGATGATCTCATCGTTCACTTCCTGTTTGGTATCCATCTGGTCAACTACGTTCGGCTGCACACTAAAACGGAATATCTGGGGGATCTTCAACTGGTATTCGCTGTGCCTTACAGGTATGCTGCCCTGGAAATACCAGTTACGCAAACCAATGCTCTCGCTTTCTATGGCATAACTGTATTCTATGATACTGCCCACTTTCACTTCCGGGAAAGCAATGATCATCATCGAGTGATAGGCATCTATACGCTTTGAATAGATGGAGGCTTTTTTTACTTCGGTAACCTGTACCTTGCCCGAAGCATCCAGGTTATAGGTATTGGCATTAAGCTTTATCACCCGCTCTTCATTATTGCGGGTATAGTACGGGATGCGGATATCTGCTTCGGAAATGCCTTTTTCTTTTAAGATCTTGATACGGGTGCGTCTTTCAAAAACAGTTTTGAATAAGGTAAAACCAATATTGCCCTTATCGTAATAGGTATTGCCCCAGTCGATGAGTGTTACAGCACTGGCGCCTTTGTCAAAATCACAATCGGTCATCTCCAGGTCGGCCTTATCCACCTTGCCAAAACCAGGCAGACCTTTTTGAGCCGGGGCCACACATGCGAATAAAATAATGAAAGCAAGGGATAAAGCAGGCGTTTTCATACCAGTTGTTTCAGCTAATATAATAAAAAGGATTTTTGATAGCATGGTTAATTGTATTTTTAAGCAATAATTTTTTTGAATGAAATCTTTCTGCCTGGCCTTGCTGCTGATGTGTGTGCATTCGCTGCAGGAACAACAACCCGGCCCTTTAAAAAGCAATGCAGATGACAATACCCTGTTGTGGGA
>DAOQRQ010000393.1:0-3182 GCA_035355815.1 Ferruginibacter sp.
CGGGGCAGGCAGCCGGGTTGTGGCAGGATTTACCAAACTGTGTTACCCGAATGGCAATAATTGCAATTAAAAAATTCCGTTGGGAGGATCAATAATCGGCCAGTAGTACCTGCCAGGCCTCGTTTACCTTGCCGGCATCCAGTAATTCTTTGGCATAACGGTGCAATTCTTTATCCATTTCATCGGGATTAATGGAATAATACTGGATGATGTTCTTCAGCTTATCATCTGTAAAGGCGGGATCAACAAAGGGCATTTCATGTACATTGGCCAGTTGCCCCAGGTTATTGGCAGAAAGTATATTACTCCGGCGTATGCTTTCGGGTAAGCTGTCGATGCCGATGCCTAATTGTGTATTTGGCTTGGTTACTTTGAACAGGCTGCTTTCATCTACCCTGCAGTACCAATCGCCACCCAGGCGGGCTACATGATGCAGTTTGGTCTGATCGATCTTACCTGATTCATCGAGAATACGTTCATCGATGTGCATGCAGAGCACTTCGCATATCACCAGGTTGCCGGCGCCGCCTTCGGTACCCAATGGTTTTACCTCAAGCACGTTGCATTCCAGTTTTACTTTGCTTTCTTTTACCATTGGCGGACCCACCCGGGTAGCTTTCTCTTCGGTAAAACCGGCTTTAATGAATTCATTTGTTCCTTTCGGGTATTCACAACTGGCCAGGGATGTTTGTTGTACCATATCGTAGTCAACAATATTAATCACCACTTCCGGTACTTCCAGTACATTCTGTAAAGTATGTTTGGTGGTATTGTCCCTTACTCTTCTTGCCGGCGAAAAAACAACAATGGGCGGATTGGAAGAGAATAAGTTGAAAAAACTGAAGGGACTGAGATTTATATTTCCGGCCTTATCCATGGTGGAAGCAAAACAGATGGGCCTGGGCGCAATGGCGTGCTGCAGGTAGTTTTGAACGTCGGCTGGTTTCAGGTCTTTTAAGGTTATGGTTAACATATTTTTTTCTTAACCGCAGAGAAGAGGAGGGGCGGAGGTTTCGCAGAGAATTAAAATCGGTAAACTATTCTCTTAAACCCGTCCTTTAACAACGGAACATTAAAATTAATTACATAGCCAAGTTTCTTATTAGCTAGCTTTAAATAGGTGATCAATTGAGCATCAAAGATAGGCTGATAAGTATCCACTGATTTTATCTCTAAAATGATTTCATCTTCTACCAGCATATCCATTACGTAAATTTTTCCTAAATCAATTTCTTTATAGACAAATTCAACGACTACCTGCCTTTTTATTTTCAATCCTCTTAATTCCAATTCCCTCGCCAAAGCAATTTCATAAGCTGATTCAAGCAAACCGGGCCCAAGTTCCCGATGAACCGTAATACTTGCATCAAGAACAATCCCCCCTAATTCATTGTATCGTTCTTTTTCCATAGCTCTCTGCGTTAACTCTTTTTCTCTGGTTCTCTGCGGTTAAACTTTCTTCAACGCTAAAATTGAAAAATCGCTTTCATCTTTAACGATCGTGTTGCTTAGTTTACCTAATGCGTCAATCTCCATTTCCACCACATCGCCTTCCTGTAACCATTGCTCGGTATAATTGGGGTCATTCAGTTTGCCGGTTCCGTTTAGTTCTAAAAAACATCCCGTACCAACGGTACCACTGCCGATCACATCTCCGGGGAAAAGATCTACACCATAGCTGCAGCGTTCAATGATCTCGGCAAAGGTCCAGTCCATATCGCCCACATTTCCTTCGCTCACCTGTATTCCGTTCACCCGGCATTTCATGCCCAGGTTCCATGACCTGCCGGTATGGTTTTCCTTGCAGGGGATTTCATATTGTTCCAGTTCATCCAGGGTTACCAGCATGGGGCCGATAACGGTGCAGAAATCCTTTCCTTTTGCGGGGCCCAGGTTCAGCAGCATCTCCTCCATCTGCAGGGTACGGGCGCTCATGTCGTTCATGATCATCAGCCCGCCGATATATTCATCAGCTTCGGCCGCTTTGATATTTCTGCCGGGCCTGCATATAACAATAGCGGCTTCCAGTTCAAAGTCTAACTTTTTAAAATGGTCGGGCATGCAGGTGATATCGCCGGGACCTTGTATGCTGTTGTGGTTGGTGAAATAGAATATAGGGTATTGGTCAAACTCGGGGATCATATCCACTTTCCGGTTACGCCTGGCTGCGGCCACGTGTTGCCGAAAGGCATAACCGTCGCGGCAGCTGGTTGGATGAGGAACCGGCGCAATGATCTCGGCGGTTTCGTAGGCGTCTGCCAGGCTGTTTCTTGTAAGCCCGTCCTTTATTTTCTGCTCCGCAGCCCTGGCCAGGGGCATCAGGTCGTCCCAGAAATTAAGGAACATGGCCATTGTATTGGGCAGATCATTATGGAGGGCGTCCATCGGGTAAATATTACCGTCTACCACTATACCTAACTGCCCGTGCCCGTCTTTTAAATAAGTAACTAGTTTCATCCTGTTAAAATTGTGGGGCAAATTTAACTATTAAATACCGAGCAGGCGGTTTTAGGTTTTGATATAGTTTATATATTTTTGTTGTATACTTTTTACTATGAAGTTTGAAAAAATTCATAATAAAGGCCAGGCCCGGATATTTAAGAACCAATACCTGGAGTATCTTACTAAAACACACCCATTGGTGATCTGGGGTTTGTATGTTCCCATCATTGGTTTTATGCTTTATTACAGCTACAGCCGCCTGGCAATGGGCATGCCGGGGATCGTCTTACTTTTTTTAGGAGGAATGATGACCTGGTCGTTGTTTGAATATTTTATTCACCGGTATGTTTTTCATTATATGGCCGAAAGCGAAAGGGCCATGCGTATCGTTTATGTCATTCATGGCAATCATCACGAATATCCACGTGACAGGGAACGGTTATTTATGCCCCCGGTACCCAGTCTAATAATTGCGTCAACTCTTTTCAGTATCATCTATGCAGTTTCATGGCTGTTGGGTGTACCGGGTAGTGCGTTTGCTTTTTTTCCCGGCTTCTTACTCGGCTATCTTGCATACGGCACCATGCACTATGCCATTCATGCATGGAACCCTCCCTTTAAGTGGATGAAACCATTGTGGCGTAATCATCACCTGCATCATTATAAAAACGACCATATGGGTTTTGGGGTGAGCTCCACCCTGTGGGATCATGTGTTTGGCACTATGTTCGACCTTAAGA
>DAOQRQ010000394.1:0-3179 GCA_035355815.1 Ferruginibacter sp.
CTTACCAGGGCAAACCAAAAAAATTCAACGAAACCATCAAGGCCAGCAAGATCGTAGGCGCCGATAATTTAGGTATCAATATTGAAAGCGTAAGCAAGATACTGGGCGTAATGAACCAGAATGTGAGCATCTACAGCAATTTTGTGAATGTAATGGACAAAGACTTTATCAGTCCCTTCAATGATAATGCGGATGCCTATTACAATTTTTTTGTGCCCGACACCCAGTTTGTAAACGGAAAGAAATTATTCCATTTTGTTTTTAATCCAAAAAGACCGGGACAAAATACCTTCAGGGGGGATGCATGGGTGCTTGAGCGGACCTTCCAGATAACCAAAATATCGATGTACCTGGGTAAAGGTGCCAACATCAACTTCATCGACCGCATCAGTGTGTTCCAGGAGTTCGTGCCCGTGAATGACTCCATCTTCTTTTTGAGCAGGGATAAATTCTTTGCCGACTTCAGGCTGCTCGGAAAAAAATCACTCACATTCATCGGGCGAAAGACCACTTCGTATAAAGACATTATTACCAACAGCGACTCTTTAAAAGAGTCGTTCAAAGAACAGCGCATTGAAGAAGTGGTTACCACGCAAAAGGGCGTTACTGAAAAGTCTGACTCTGCCTGGAATGTGTTGCGGCACGATACACTCTCTAAAAATGAAAAGGGTATCTATACAACCATCGATAAGCTCACCAGCATGCCCAGCTTCCAGCGCTTTGAAAGGAATATCAAATTCCTCGCCGGCGGTTACCGGGATGTTGGCAAATTTGAGATCGGCCCCTGGTTCAACTGGATCAGCGGAAACCAGTGGGAAGGAACCCGTTTCCGGTTCGACCTCGGTAATAATAAAAAACTGATGAAGAATGTGTACGTGCATACCTACCTGGCATACGGAACCCGTGATAAGAAGTTTAAGGGGCAGGCAGAGGTATTCTGGATCATAAAAAGAAAACCCAACTGGCTGCGGCTGCATGCTTCTTACCTGGACGACGTGGATAACGGCATAAGCCAGGTGGGCGAAGTAAGCCAGGATAATATTTTCTCTCTTGCCATACGCAAACCAAATGTAACCCGCAAGTTCATCCGCACAAAAGACATCCGTTTTGAAGTATTTAGTGAATGGGGCAAAGGATTCTCTACCGAATGGTTCATTGCTCACCGGCAGCATGACCCCTTACAGTATTTACCTTTTAAATCGTACTACCCGGTAAACAGCGGCACATCGCTTACCAATTTTGAAGTGGCGCTTAAACTGCGCTTTGCTTACCTGGAACGTTTTATTGAAACAGATTATTTCCGTACTTCCATCGGCACCAAGTACCCGGTTGTGGAACTGATGCTGGCCAAAGGTTTTAAAGGTGTTTTCAACAGCGCTTATAATTATACCAAATATTCTTTAGCCGTTAAAGACTTTATGAAGATATCTCCCTATGGCACCCTGCGATATAAAGTACATGGCGGCATCATCAACGGAACATTACCGTTCACCAACCTGGAGAACCACCCCGGCAACGATCTTTTCTACTACAGCCCGGCATCCTTTAACCTGATGAACCGTTTTGAATACCTGAGCGATAAATACGCCGGTGTTAACCTGGAACACAATATAGGCTCGGGACTTTTCCGCTTTATTCCGCTTACCCGTAAATTAAAATGGCGGCAGTTCTGGAATGTAAAAACACTTTGGGGTTCATTGAGCGATGCAAATATTGCTGCCAATTACCTGGTAGACACTTCCGGTGCCAAAATACCCGCTTTCAAAAACCTGAATAATAAGACCTATATTGAAATAGGTACAGGCATCGACAATATCTTCAAGATCTTCCGTATTGATTTTGTTTGGCGCCTGTCTCCCAACCCCATCTACGCCGGCAAGAAAAACCAGTTTGGCATCTTCGGAAGCTTCCAGTTACAGTTTTAGCCATTTTTAAGTCTTTCCGGCTTAAATATCAGGGGCATTTTATTTTAAATATCTTTGCCAACAAAATTTTCGGCACTCATGGATAAAAACTTTAATCCAGATAAGCAACATACATTGGCAAGTGCGGTGAGTATATCCGGTACAGGCCTTCATTCGGGTATCAATGTAGACATGACCCTGAAGCCTGCCAACCCGGGTTTTGGCTACCAGTTTCAACGGATAGACCTGCCGGGAATGCCCATTATTAAAGCCGATTGCGACCTGGTTACCGATACTTCCAGGGGAACCACTTTAGTGAAAGGAGAGGCCAAAGTAAGTACCGTAGAACACATACTTGCCGCCCTGGTGGGCATGGGTGTCGACAACTGCCTGATAGAAGTGAACGGCCCCGAAATACCCATCATCGACGGCAGCAGCGAACCTTTTGTTGAGATCATTGAAGAAGTGGGTGTGCTGGAACAGGACGCCGCAAAAGCATGGTATACCATCGACACCAACATCTCTTATTTTGATGATGTAAAGAAAGTGGAGATGACGGCACTGCCTTCTGTAAATTATCATATCACCACGTTGATAGATTTCAACAGCCCGGTACTGGGAACACAGCATGCCAGCTTAAAAGCCATGAAGGATTTTAAAGCAGAGATAGCTCCCTGCCGCACTTTTTGCTTTTTACACGAACTGGAAATGCTGCTGGATAATAACCTGGTAAAAGGCGGCGATATCAACAACGCCATTGTAGTAGTTGACAAACCCGTTACCGATGAAGAAATGGGCCGGCTGGCAAAAGCTTTTGGAAGAACAAAAGTAGAAGTGAAAAGTGAAGGCTACCTGAACAACCTTGAATTGCGTTTCGCCAACGAACCTGCCCGTCATAAGCTACTGGATGTGGTGGGCGACCTTGCCCTCATCGGTTATCCCATCAAGGCCCATATTATTGCCAACAGGCCCGGCCACAGCAGCAACGTGGAGTTTGCAAAAAAGATAAAGCAGTACATCAAAAAAAATAAACACACCCGTGACATTCCTATTTACGATCCAAACCGGGAACCGGTATATACGCAGCAGCAGATAGAAAAAACACTGCCGCACCGTTTTCCGTTTATTTTGGTGGATAAGATCATTGAACTGACCGATACCCACATTGTAGGCATTAAGAACGTTACGTTCAATGAGTATTTTTTCCAGGGTCACTTTCCGGGTAACCCGGTAATGCCCGGTGTGCTGCAGATAGAAGCGTTGGCGCAAACAGGC
>DAOQRQ010000395.1:0-3162 GCA_035355815.1 Ferruginibacter sp.
CCAACCAGTCAATCATCAACAAAATGTCCTTTCGATTTGGTGGGGTTATTGACCTATAAAGGTCGTAAATATTTTTGTTTTCCATAAGAAAAGACGTTAAAAAGTTATTCCTTTGTTTCGGGCCGCTTGCGCGACTTCATTAAAGGGGATGTGGTTACGGATAATGTCTGCGGCATAGGCGGCATCGGCAGCGGCAGCATCGGCAACCACATAATTACCCATCATCATGGCATTATTCGTTTTCATGTGCAGGTTGTGGATCACATACAAAAAATCGGCCCCGGCAACGGGTGCATACATGGGGAGAGACTTTTGATAACTGTTCACTGCATGGATGTTCACATCCACTCCTTTTTTATAATTACCCGTGCGCAGGTAAATATGCGAGGGCATGTGCACTACGTGTGAAAGCCCGGGATTGGTACTACCCAGCCTGTTGGCACTTGGCAGGGCCAGCGATGCATAAGGCGAAGGTTCCATGACATGTATATAATAGTGATTGCCGCCGGGATGATCGGGAAATTTAGCGATCAGTTTTTCCAGTACGGTTCGTATCAGCGGCGTCCATGCCTTAGGCCTGCCATCGGTATTCCAAAGATCCCAGGGATGCTGCAGCATCATAGCATCAGCATACAGGGCCTGTGCATCCGGAAAGGAAATGAATTTGTCGTAAATTTTTTTCATCTGGCCGGTATAGGCCTGGTTCAGTTGCGCTCTTGTTACATCTGTTGAATCGCTTGTATACCGAACCGACATGGCATTGATCAATGCTTTTTCAAATGCGGTTGCCTTGCCTGATAATTCTTTTGCTTTATTCAATGCAGCCAGTGCATCGGGCGATGCCCGGTAACCGAAATCGTTGATATTGGGTCCATAACCCAATGCCTGTGCCCAGTAAAGCATGGCGCAATCGGGATCGAACCTTGCCGCTTTCTTAAAAGACGCCATCGATTCGATGATATGAAAGCTGTAGTACATGTTGATGCCCTGGTTAAAATAGAACTGGGCGCTGTCGTTGCCGGTTGATATCTTCCAATGGTGTTTGCCGGCTCCGGGAATGGGCGGAATATCGGTTTCTTCGATCCATGTTTTCAGGTCATTCCAATCTGGTTTACAGCTGACGGCTTTCTTTGTCTTGTACTCTGCCAGGGTAATCGCAAGGGTTTTTTGTTTATCACCGAAGCGGAAGGCCAGCAATACAATGAGAGATATGGCTGCTGCAGAAAGGAACAGGCGTGTTTGCATGATCGTTTTTTTTGGAAAGAGATAAGATACAAAGAGCCGGCTGCAGCATCCAAATAAAGTTTTTCACAGTAAAATCAGGAACGCCATTTTATACTTCCCTCCTTACTTTCCTTTACCCGGAACTTCACCATTTTTGTGATCAGGGGTATTGGCAATGGTTTATCCAGCGGGAACTGAACAGAACCTTCGGCTGTTTTATATTTCGCAAGGTCTTTGGCAAAGGCTTTTATTGCAGATGCCATGGGATAAAACCCAATGTGCTGTTTGAACACGGCAAAGGTTACGAGTATCTTCTGGTACGAATAGGCCGGCATCCGCCATTTAAGTCCTTCTTCGGCGCCGGGCGCTGCCTTACGGATACAATCATGCAGCTTCCATAAACGTTCCTGTACGTCAACAGGAGCAGCATTGATGTATTCTTCAATACTGGTTGGTTTTAATTTTTGTGCCGGCATACTCTTTCTTTGAATACCAAAAATACAATTTAACCATACAGTCCGGAAGGGTTCATACCCGGAAAACTTAACACCGACCAACAAAAAGCTTTAGTAGCTTTACCCAAAACCTGAACTATGAACTGGCCTGTACTGATCGTTTTTGGCGCCCTCGCTGTCATCCTGGTCGTATTCCTGGTGGCACGCAACCAGAAAGATGAAAAAGAACTGGAAAAGCAGATCAAGGATGATTATCCCAAACCCAGGGATGAAAAAGGCGATATTGAAACGGATGAGGTCATGAAATGAATTCTTCTGCTGCCCCGGCACCGGGCTGCTTCCTCTTATTATTGCTGTTACCGAAAAGGAAATCTAAATCATATTTTCTTCCTGTCCCCGTCATTCTTTTTGCAGGTACAACTAACTAAGTTGTAGCAGATTTTTTTCAACTTAAAATAACATTTTATGAAAAAGATACTGCTGCTGTTCCTGTTATTTCCGGTACTGGACAGCTATTCACAAAAATGGGAGAAGAACTACGAGTCTGTTGACAACTGCATCTGCGGTCTTTCCAAGGTTAAGAAGAACGGCAAGACCGGTTATGTGAACAAAGCAGGCGAGGAAGTGATAAAACCCCAATACGACGAAGGCCTCACCTTCAATGAAGGCTACACAGCCGTGCGGATGGATACAAAATGGATGTACTTCGACAGCACCGGCAGGCAGGTTACAGAAGCCATTTACGAAGATGCATATGGTTTTAAAGACGGGCTGGCCACTGTTGCCAAAAACGGCCTGTATGGTTTCATTAATACATCCGGCGAAACAGTGATCCCTTTCCAGTTCAGCAATGCCCGTGGTTTTAGCGAAGGACTGGCCCCGGCTGCCAATGCCAAAGGGTACTGGGGATTCATAGATATGAAAGGTGAATGGGTGATCAAACCTGCATACGACTTCACCGCCAATTTTGAGAATGGCGAAGCCAGGGTGATGAAAGACAGTAAAGTGATGTATATCGACCGGCAGAACAAGATCATTCATTAATTGATCCTTTGTAAGACATTCCTTCCTGTTTCTTTACCCGTTACAGGGAGGAAAGTTTTATGCCTGCCCTATTTCAAATGCCGATTATCTTTTTTATTTTGTTTGCCTAAACCAAATCAACGAGTATGAAAAAAATGATCATCGGCGCTATTGTTGGCGGTCTCATCCTTTTTGCATGGCAGTTCCTCACCTGGGGAGCATTGAACCTGCATGATGCTGCACAGCAATACACTCCTAAGCAAGACAGCATTCTCAGCTACCTGAACTCACAATTCAGTGAAGACGGGTCTTATTACATGCCAAGAACTGCAACCAACGCTACCAGTGAAGAAATGGAAAAGCAATGGAAGGCAAATGTTGGAAAGCCCTGGGCACAGGTGATATATCATAAAAGTATGCCCGGCATGAATAAGATGTTCATGAACATGGGCCGCAGCCT
>DAOQRQ010000396.1:0-3146 GCA_035355815.1 Ferruginibacter sp.
CCAGTGGATTAATCCGGCATTGCACCGAAGGCGATGTTTTCTCCTCCCCTCCCATATATGCTTCCACAATGCCCTCCATCAGTTTGAATTTTTCCAGGAACATTTCAACGGTAAGATCCTTTGCCACCGGTTTTATTTCTTTTAAAAGATTATGATGTATCCAGTTGAACATTTCTTTCTGCGAAATATGCTCCGGGTATTCGAGGATGGCATTCCCATCGCCCGAAAAACCATCGTTCAGTTTTATAACAACTTTTTTCAGATCGGGGTACATATCCTTTAAACCGGCAACGGCATGAACGATATCGTCGTAGCTCTGCAGGTTTTCGGCGCCCGGCGGCATGGCAACGCCTGCTTTCATGAATATCCTCCGGCTGCCGCTCTTTGTTCCCAGGTAAACCAGCGATGGATCGCATCCATAAATGGGAAGCCCCAGTCTTACCGCCAGTGTTCTTTCATAAGCTGTGGTATTAAAGGAAGCGATATGCGCCACATGCCCCGCAGGAATGCTTTTCTGTATCCGTTCGATCAGCCTTGGCCGCTGCAATATCTTTTGCGTAAGTGGTAATTGAGATGAATCATAACAACTGAGCAGTGTTAATCTTTTCCTGGCGTGATGACCGGTAATGCCAGGGAGTAAATGCAGGTAATAATCAACGATCACGGGGTCGATGGGCATACTGCTTACATAGATCACATGTGCACGGGGCATCCGCAAAAGCATGAGCAGGCAAAGCAGGCGTTCTTCGTAATGCAATGCTCCATCTACTTTAGCCAGTACTTCCTTATCAAGGGTAAGACTTGGAATGACCACAATTGATTTATGTGCCAGGTTATCGGGAAAGAATAACTCAAACTGGTTGGCAAAGCCCTGCTGCAGCTGTTCAAACAGCTGCAACTCTTCTGCCGAACCTGGAGCTGGCAGGCAGGAGTTACAGTGATCGAAAAGTATTTTGCCGGGTATAAAGCCGGTATCGGTAGTACCAATCATAGCTTACTGTTGAATACAAATAGATTGAAAAAGCCCGGCGTTTTCGCTGAGATTCGTCATGCCTTAAAAAGAAATCGGTCATCTTATTAAAATAAATGCTGTTTTATAGCCCTTGTAATTCACAGTGCGTTAATAAAATGTGGCTCCCCGATGAAATATCCTGATTTAAAAAATTGTTATGTTTGTATATGAACCTGACCGACAAGAAGGCCATCCGTGTTGCGATTCTGGATATGTACGAGGGATTTGCCAATCAAGGGATGCGCTGTATCCGTGAAATACTCAACCAGTTTGGCGAAGCCAATAATCTCGATCTTTCCTGGGATGAATTTGATGTACGGCTGCAAAAGCAGGTACCCGATCTCAGTTACGATATCTATATTTCCAGCGGCGGCCCCGGCAGTCCTTTAGAAAGCGAGGGCAGCGAATGGGAAACCGTTTATTTTTCCTGGCTGAACAAAGTAGAGAACTGGAATGCAAGCCCTGCACACGTTCAGAAAAAACAGGTTTTCTTTATCTGCCATTCTTTTCAACTGGTATGCCGCCATTATAATATTGCACGGGTAAGCAAACGCAAGAGCACGGCTTTTGGCATCTTCCCCATGCATTTACTTACTGAAGGCAAAACAGAAACGATCTTTAACGGGTTAAAAGACCCGTTCTATTCGGTTGACAGCCGTGACTACCAGGTGATAGAACCCAATCACAATAAACTGAGGCAGATGGGCGCTTCCATCTTAGCCATTGAAAAAGAAAGGCCGCATATTCCCCTCGAAAGAGCGGTGATGGCCATCCGCTTCAATGATTGCATGATCGGCACCCAGTTTCATCCCGAAGCCGATGCCATAGGTATGAGCCTGCATTTGCAGACAGAAGAAAAGAAAAAAACGGTGATTGATAACTACGGCCTGGAAAAATGGCAATCCATGATCGACCACCTGAACGACCCCGAAAAGATCATGTGGACCTACGCACATATCCTTCCCAACTTTTTATTCAATGCAGTAGAAGCATTACAACCCGTGGAAGTATAACCACTGATTACGCAAATCATACGAATTACTCCAAGCTGAATGAAATCTGATGCTGAATTTGTTGAAGCAGGATTACAGAATGATCAGTCATCGCTGTGTTTTGAGCGAAGTTGAATGGACGAGCGTGACAAAAGCAGGCGTTAAATGAATTTTTATGATTATTTTTAGTAGAACAATAAATAACCAAACGATTTATTTAACATGGTAAAAGAACTCAGGGAAAAATTCAATGCAGCATTTTCCAAAGAAAGGTACGATGCCTACATGGCAAAGATAGAAGCCCTGCACCCCGGCGCACTGGATTTCCGGAATGCCGAAACGCCTGTATTTGTACCAAAGGATTTTAAAGATAAAATGCTGGGCGCCTGCGAAGACATCATTGATGTGATCACCGATCCTAAGTTCCCGGCATTAACCGACCGGGGTATTCCCGCCAATGTAAAAGTACCCAATGAAAGCAGCCGCTCTGAGTTCATCGTATTTGATTTTGGCATTTGTGAAAATGAGAACGGGGAACTGGAACCGCAGCTGATAGAAATGCAGGGCTTTCCTACCCTGTATGGTTTCCAGGCATTTCATTCGGAACTGACGGCCGAATATGCAAACCTGCCGGATACCTATTCTCCTTACCTGAATGGCTATACAAAAGAAACCTATGTGGCATTATTGAAAGAGATCATTGTTGGTGACCTGGATCCGGAAAATGTAGTGCTGCTGGAAATTTTTCCCGAGCAGCAAAAAACGAGGATCGATTTTTATTGCACGCAACAGTTACTCGGCATCAATATTGTTTGTTTAACCAAACTGATCGCCGAAGGAAATAAGCTGTTCTATGATAACAAGGGGGTAAAAACTCCCATCAAAAGAATTTATAACCGCCTCATCTTTGATGATCTTCAGAAACAGGAAGGCCTGGGCGATGTGGTTGACCTTACCAAAGACTATGAAGTGGAATGGGTACCACACCCCAACTGGTTTTACCGCATCAGCAAATTCACCTTACCGTTTATTCACAACCCGTATGTACCGGAAACATATTTTTTAAGTGAGCTGAAGCAGGTACCAGGCGACCTGGAGAATTATGTGTTAAAACCTTTATTCTCTTTTGCCGGCATGGGCGT
>DAOQRQ010000397.1:0-3135 GCA_035355815.1 Ferruginibacter sp.
GCAGGTATCAGTAGATACCAGCATCAGCGTGGCGCCTAAGATGGCATATACCAGCCTGGATATTTCGGCCATTGAGGGATCCAGCATCTCGGGCATCTTCCAGGGCAAGGAGAATTTCTGGGTATATGATGATAACCTGAATGAAGTGAAAATAACCGACATCCTGCTTAAACAGGTAAAGGGAGCAATGGAAAACAATAATGTGGATTATACATTGAAGATCCCTTACCGTGCGAAGAACAACGCAACAAAATATACGGTACGCTTCCGTTGGGAAAGCACCGATAAAAAACAACTCATCGATGTGGTGATGAAGATGTAACGGTTATTTGCATTTGTTCACAAATTCGATCAGTTCGATCACCGATATTTTTTTTGCGTCCTGGTAGTTGTGGTATTGTTCGGCCACCACATCCACGGCGCAGTCGCAATACTTGTGTGCATTGTCTTTGCCAACCACCCGGCCGGCCTTGTCTTCACAATTGGAAACAAATTCCTTTATTTCCCTGTTGAGCCAGTATTTGGCAGCTATTCGTCCAACGGTTTTGCAGGAAACAATGATGAGGATAATAAGAGAGAAACTGATCAGCAGCATGGAGGTTCTTTTCATAACAGGTGGTTTGGTGAATTGAATACCCGGTCAGTACGGGCCTTGTTGTAAACATACTTTAAGTTTTTGAGATCTTTCGTAATTCTACTTCGTAAAAGATCTGTGCGTATCTTTTTTACGGAGATTGTTTAGTGGTTGGTTCGGTTTTTGTTAAATTTAAGTAATTAAAAAAATCCCATCGTATGAGAACCATTGCTTACCTGGCCGTTAGTTGCCTCACACTTTTATTCATTGCCCTGGTATTGCTTATCGTGCTTTTCATTAAGCAATAAATATTTACCGGGTTACCAACAAACGGCCTGGGTTTGTAAAACCGAAAGCCATTTCCTGGAAATAAATTACCTGCCGGACCTGCAAAGAGGCCCGGTTTTTTATTTTAAATAAATCCCTTAACTGGCTTAGATCAACAGTTTTGCACAAAATGGTCACATCTGCATAATTCATAGGCACCGGTCGTTGCAAAAGATAGCAGGAGAGGGCTTACTGCCATACATTTGCGGAGTGAATAAAGCAATTGTTTAACCTGCTAAAAATTTATGTGATGTTGAGAAAAACCATCCTTATTGTTTCCCTTTTTTTAGTGTATACCATTGGCCAGGGGCAGACCATTAAAAGCCAGGCAACTTTCCGCATGCTGAAAACAGCAACCAGCCTGATGGAAGCCCAGCAGTTTGAAGCCGCTGAAGAATTCTTTACTAAAGGACTTCAGAAAGCCAAAGCCAATTACGATGCCTACTGCCAGGCATTTGCTTATGAAGGTTTGGGTAACCTGTACAGTAAATTAGACAGGACAGAGCTGGCCATCAGCAATTATAAATCGGCTGTACGGATATACCGAAGCATGGGACTTACGGTGATTGCCGATGTGGTGGAAAGCCTTCTTAAAAGCCAGCAGGGGATCGGGGATATGTATGCCGGTATCGAGATAGGTGCCAAAGGTATTAAATTGAGTGTGATCGAAGTGAAGCTTAGTAAAGACAGGGAGTATGATTATACCCTGCTAAGCGATACCTCTATCAATACCGATGCGGCGGCTCTTTCTTATCAAAGCGAAAAGGAATCGATGGATGCGATTGCCATTCTGTGGAATATACTCAGCAGCCGCTATAAGATCCCTTCCAGTAAGGTACATATTGTTATCAGCAGCGGGTTAAAGCAGGAACTGGATAAGTACAATAAAGTAGAGTATTTCGCCAATATCATCCGCCCGGTGAACCTTGATCCGTCGATCAAAATAACCTATATCACCCCAGAGCAGGAATCGCAATTGAGCCTGTTGGGAATTGTACCGCAGAAACGCCGCTTTACCGCTACGCAGCTGGATGTGGGAAGCGGAAATACCAAGGGAGGTTATTATAACGAGAACAAAACATTCATACCGGTTACTTTCCCGCTTGGCACCAAATCCTTTCAACGCCTCATTGAATCAAAAACAGATGGGGGTATAGACAATTATGTGAAAACAGCTGAAGGCATCTGGCGTGACAGCCTGAAACGAATTGTAATGAATGAGTTCTTCATTAAAAGAGACGTTCGTAACCGAGATATCATGTACATATCCGGTGGCGTGGTTTGGGCCATTGTTTCACTGATGCATCCCGAAAGCGCCAATTATAATTATACCGAGATCACCAGCCAGGATATCTCCGAATTCAGACGCCTGCTAAATACGGATTACGACAACCTGTTAAAGCCCGATCTTTCTTTTATGGCCGATCCGGCCCAGATGAAAGTATCGCAAAAGAACCTTGTACGGGTGTTAAATACCTACGATAAGAAGGCGTTACTGGCAGGAACCATCTGGCTGGATGAACTGATCAAAGAGGTTAATACCGCCAATCCTTCCAAAAAATTCATTTATGCCAAGTATGCCTATGTGGGTTGGATAAGCGGGTACATCATTAAAAAAGTAACCCAGCAATATACCGGCCTGGTTAACTAAGCCGTACTGCTGAACAGATATATTAGACAAATTTCTACAGGGAATCGGTTTACCTGTCGATGGTTATAAAAAGAGAGCTACGCTACATTTGTACCGCGTTAGCTTAAAACCTCTGACAGCACATCCAATACCTCTAAAAAGATGTCCTGATAAAACTATTTACTGACAAAGGCCTTCATTTTGAGAGCCTTTTGCATTATTGCTGAAAAATTTATTCAGCTATTTGCAACAGTAATTTTATTTAAAATACCTCTCTTTTCAGCAATATTTTTTTCTGCAATCCGTTTATTAGCAAACCCTGATAACTATGAAAAAAGCTATACCCTTAGCTGCACTCTTGTGCATGTCAATTTTCTTTCTTAACTCCTGCGCCACCACACAAAATTCAGTTGTTCAGCATGAAACAGAAACAGAAGATGCCGGACCGGCCAGTGTTTATGTTATTAAGACCGACGGTTCAACTCAACAGTATTCCAGTCTGAAGCTGGTAACCGGGGTGCTGGTAACGCCACACCTGCTTGCCGACGGCAAAACGGTTATTGATGCAAAAGATGTGCTGGCCTACCAGGACGGTCGCCGCTTT
>DAOQRQ010000398.1:0-3130 GCA_035355815.1 Ferruginibacter sp.
ATTTAAACTGCCGGTTGTATGATCTTTAAATGCCCAGGTACCAACAATTACATTATTGGCGCCGCTTGTTAAATTTCTTGCGGCGCTATCACCAATGGCTACATTGTAGTTATTGCTGTTAATTAAATTGCTTAAAGAATAGGATCCAACCGCTGTATTAGCACTTCCGCCTGTACTAAGGTTTAATGCATTGGAGCCTATAGCTGTATTACTACTGCCGGTCGTATTTGAGTATCCTGCAGCCCTTCCCAAAAAACTGTTGTCTGCCCCGATAGTATTAAAGTAGCCGCCATAAGAACCCACAAACGTGTTATTGCCAGCGCTTGTATTGCTGTACCCGGCTCCTGTTCCAAAAAAACTATTGAAGGTGCCGCTGTTTACCTGGCCGGAATAACTTCCGAAAAAGGAATTGTTTGAACTGGTGGTCACATCCCTTCCTGCATTATCCCCGACAAAAGTATTGCCGCTGCCCGATGTATTTTTCATACCCGCTGCCGAACCGATGAACACACTTCCATTGGCTGTATTCTTTGGCCCTGCATCTATACCAATGAGTGTGGTCCACGAACCCAGATTATCCCTGCCGGCATTTTTACCGATCAGCACATTGTAGCTGGAAGCAGTTGCAAGATATCCGGCTGAATCCCCAACGGCTGTATTGGCAGTACCGGAGGTATTTTGCCGCATTACATTCGATCCGATAGCTGTATTATTTTTTGCGGAAGTGGATGATGTCTGGTTAAGGGATTCATATCCTATAGCCGTATTGTCGTTGGCATTGTTGAAATAAAGCGACGAGGTACCAATGGCGATGTTGCGGATACCTGCCGTATTGGTATAAAAACTGAATGCACCAACGGAAGTATTGTAATTGCCAATGCTGTTATTGATCATGGATTGAAAACCGATGGCGGTATTATGTGTACCTGATGAATTGTTCAAAAACCCGGAGAAGCCCAGCGCTGTATTATAACCGGTATTATCAATAAGACCTGATTTTACATTATTCACCCGGAAGTTCAATACCCGGTTATCGGTGGTGCCAATGAAATGAGTGGTCGTGTTTGTTCCGGCATTACCGGTCCTTTTCCAGGCAAGACTATCGGCATTGCCGTTGATGGTTGCAACCCATGCCCATTTACTGCCATCGTAATAATAAAACCCTGCACTGTCGGGGGCATTTTGAAATACAAGCAACCCGGTGGCCGGAGATGTGATAGAGGTCCTTTCTGCTTTAGTCATGCGGGGGATGAGCACACCTTTCAGGTTGCTTTTTATATCCAGCATAGCGCTGGCATCGGCACTGCCGCCATCAGTATTAATTGCAAAAGACTGGGCAAAGGAATGGTCAATAGCAATCATTAAAGTGATTAACAACAGGAGTTTCTGTTTCATTTTTTTCGTTTAAAAAATGATCAATTAAGTATCAGAAAATTTCTTGCTGTTTAAGGAAGCACAAATAGGGACTAAATTGTGTTCGATTCTGTTTTACAGGCGATAGCCAAAAATAATGAAAAGAGAAATAAAATTCAATATAAATGCTCATTTGTTTCTGCTCAGCAGATAACAGAATACCATAAGCCCTTACATTTGTACTTCAAATGCCTGCTATGCTTAAAGAAAAAATATTAGTTATCGGTGCCTCCGGGCAAATAGGGGTGGAGTTAACCCTGGCGCTGCGGAAAATTTATGGGAATGCCAACGTGGTGGCATCCGACCTGCGGGAAGAAAATGATCTGCTGAAGGGCACGGGCCCTTATGTAAGCCTGGATGTGATGAATAAAGAGATGTTGCATGTGCAGGTGATACGGCAGAATATTACACAGGTATATTTATTGGCGGCCATCCTTTCTGCCACAGGCGAAAAAAATCCCAACCTTGCCTGGAGTTTAAACATGCAAAGCCTGCTGAATGTACTGGATATTGCCCGGGAAGAGAACCTGCATAAGGTTTACTGGCCAAGCAGCATCGCCGTATTTGGCCCCACATCGCCCAAACAAAACTGTCCGCAGCAAACCATTATTGAACCCACCACGGTGTACGGCATCAGTAAATACGCCGGCGAATTCTGGTGTAATTACTTTCATCACCGCTATAAAGTAGATGTAAGAAGCTTACGTTATCCCGGGTTGATCAGTTATAAAAGCGAGCCCGGGGGAGGTACTACCGATTATGCCGTGGATATTTTTTATAAAGCAAAACGGGAGAAGACCTATGAATGTTTTTTAAAAGAAGATACGTACCTGCCCATGATGTATATGCCCGATGCCATTAGGGCCACCATTGAATTGATGGAAGCGCCCGCCAATAAGATCTCGGTACGAACATCCTACAATTTATCCGGGATGAGTTTTTCACCCAAAGAAATTGCCGCTGAAATTAAAAAACATGTTCCTGATTTTTCCATCAGTTATAAACCCGACTACCGTCAACCCATTGCCGACAGCTGGCCGCAGAGCATTGATGATGCCGTTGCAAGGAAAGACTGGGGATGGAAGGAGGAATTCAATTTGGCGCAAATGACGAAGGATATGCTGGAGAATCTGGTGCCGTAAAGAAAATATTCAATAATCAATGTTCCATTCTCAATACTCAACGAAACCCCTTCACCAATTAACGGATTAACGAATTAACTTCCCTCAAATGAGTTTATGCTCATACGCATACTTCACCAGCCCGATCACACTGGCGGTATTTGTTTTCCGGAAAATATTCTTACGATGGGTTTCCACGGTTCTTTCGCTCAGGAAAAGCTGTTCGGCGATTTGTTTGTTGCTTAATTCTTTTTCAATAAGGCGGATGATCTCAATTTCCCTGGTGGTGAGGTTCACTTCTTCATTTTCTTTTTTCCGGTCGCTGGCCCGGGTCATTTCTTCCAGTACTTCTTCGCTGAAATAAATGCCGCCGCCCGAGATCTTTTCTAAAGCTTTTATCAATTCTGTCTTGCCGATATTCTTAAGTACATAGCCGGAAATATCTGCATCGTTGATCATCTGGTTCACCAGGTCGCCCTGGCCGCTCATAGACAGTGCCAGTATTTTTATTTCAGGAAATTGCTGGTGAACGGATTTTGCCAGCTCGGCGCCATTCATGCCTGGCATCATTACATCGGTGAGTAACACATCTATTG
>DAOQRQ010000399.1:0-3117 GCA_035355815.1 Ferruginibacter sp.
CAGAATCGCCATACGCATCCCCTACCGTCAACTCATGCAGCAACATTGCCTGTACCACATTAAACCCTTTTTCTTTCCGGTTATCCAGGTATTTTATAGCGTCTTCTCTTTTGCATTTTTTAAACAGCAGCCAGCCGGTGTCACCCAGCCAGAAAAATGGTTTACCATCTGCAGTGATAAAATATCTTTTGTTGGCAGAAATTTTTAATGGCTGCATCTGCGCATTCGAGATCATCGTTGCAAACAATAATACTATGGCAAAATATTTTTTCATACTCTTTTTTTTGAGGACGAACAGATGAACTTTACCCAGCACCTGTTGTGTCACTCACTTGTACGTTCTGTTCTTTATTGAGCTTTACTTATGTTATGCAACTCTTACTTTTTCTCCAGTTTCCCTGTTTCCGAATTATAAACAATACTGCTCTTGCCGTCACTTAATATGTATTCATTTTTATTGACAGCGGCAACAGGCTTCATGCCGGTGGCAGCTCTAATGAGGGCCGCATCCATATCCTTTGGCAGTATAGGCAAACTGCCGCCGGCCATCAATACCGCCATACCGAATTCTGTATAACTGTCGCCGGAATAAACAACGGCCTTGTCCGGGTATTTATCCCTGTATTCTTTTACGGCATGGTAAACCTGTTCAAAACCTGTTTTCTTTGGCTTTAGTAAGCGGGCGTGCTGGCGGGGTGCTAAACTCTGTCCGCCCTTTGGTGCATAAGCAGTACCATCGGCCTGGTAATGCCAGTAACGTATATCAATGAGGTCAACGATGGCAGCATAAGCAGGCATGCTTAAAATTGAGTCCTGTACATCTTTGGTAACGCTTAACCCGATGATGGGATGTTTACCGGTTTCTTTTTCCCAATCCCTGATCACTTCCAGCCAGAATTTTACAAAATGCACTGGCCCGGTAAATTCTTCACCGATCAATTGTATCACGCCGCTATTGTCTTTAAAATTATTCAGGCACTGGCGGATATATTTTTTATGCAACTCCCTTCTTACCGGGTTGGAAATATCGTAAAACTGCTCTGCATAAAATATGCGTTTATCACCGGCATAATTAACCGGTTCAATAAACCCGGTGTTATTGACATTATTGGCTGTACGCCATGGAAAATCGGCATAGTGAGCCCCGGCTTCAATGATATTATGCTGAAAATAATTCTGGTGAACCAGTAACAACCCTTTCTGATCGGCCAGGTCGGCAAACTGTTTTAAACGGCTCCAGTAAAATACATTGTACTTTGTAAGATCGTATTTGCTTAACCCGTCCCAGGCTGTTTCTTTTCCGCTGCGGGCAAAAGGCAGTTCGTAAAAGGGCGGCCAGACTTCGCCGTCCATTCTTCTTATTCTTTGGTGATCATCTCTTCGCCTGTCGTACCACAATCCATAATTATGTTCAATGGCAATGGTATTGGTTGCTTTCATTTCATCGGTCACTTCGTCAAGATCATCCGTTAACCCTTTGCCGGTTCTTCCGGGAACGTAGCGGGTGATATGTGCTTTTGCCTGCTGCAGGTCTTTTCCTTCAACTCCTCCGCTCCACCATTGCACGCCTTGTCTTTTGCCAGCAAGCAATTGATCGCCTCTTATCAATAAACCATTCCGTATAAGTAATGGTGCTGCTGATGCAACTGCCGCTGTTTTTTTAAAGCCAATCCCGTCAATGGCCTTCACCCCTGCAGCATTAACAGAAACAGGATTTCGTTTTGATGCTTCATTGATCCATTCAAGCAATTGCTTCCTGGGCTTATTGGCCTGCTTCGTTAATTCCAACGCTGTTTCTACAGATGGGCTGCTGCTTGCTTCTGTTGGAACATATAATAATTGAGCAAGATCATCCACCTTCCTGTTCAGCCTTTCACTTAATTGTGCATAGTATAAGCTCCGGGGAGTAATGGTATTGTTTGATTCGCCCCAATACCCGTCGCCGGCAAACTGGCTCCAGCTGCCGAAGGACCAGTTTTGTGCGGTGGGTGGTTTATAGCAATCGATCCGGGCAGCGCTGCAATTCCAGAATACACTGTTGGCTGCAGCCCATCCGGCGCCGTTGGCATCCTGACCACGGTTACCAAAACGCAGGGCATTGCCATCCACATTCACCACATCAAACAATACGCCACTGGCCCAACTGTCGATGGCGCCACTGAAACTGTATGGCAAAACGGATTCGCACTGTACAAAAGCATTGGGGCCGGGGGCACAATAACCGGTTGCAAAATCATGATACCCGTTCTCGGCATAGCAGCGTTGAAACAGGGTTTGCTGACCGACGGTTAAAAAAGTATAACGCCTTTGTCCGCCAATTTCTGAAACAGGGTGTTTGGAAATACAATCTTCCACCGTAATGCGTTTGGAAGTTTCCAACACATGTACCGCCGATCCGGCAAAATTCTCAAAGTTCACCTGGCGCACCCAGGCATCTTCTGCATTTTCTATATCGATGGCATTCCAGCGATGATCCTCATCTTTTAAATTATTCTTATCGTAAGCAGATACCAGTTTCATGTTTTCAATGCCGCAATTATTTATCCGTACATCAGGATTATAAAAATAAACAGAGCCGCCGCCATATGCAGCGTCCAGGGCGGTGGTAAGCGGTGCATCAATCGTTATGGTAGAATCTTCGATCTTAACAATGGTTCTGTCGAAAAACAGGTCCCTGTCGCCGGGTTTCCAGCCTAAGGCAGAAATACCTCCGCCAAAAATATCGGTACCAAGAGCATCGATCCAGTTTTTGGTTGAAGGCCTGCGGATGATCATCTTACCGGAATGCTCTTTTATTAAGATGACGCTGCTTAATTTAAACGATGTAGCATTCACCGGCACATACACTTCTCTGATCGTTAACCCGGTGAGGTCTTTTGCAAGGCCGCCCTTCCCTTTTATTTTTATTAAGGTTATTCTTTCTGTTCCTGCGCCAATGATGGTAGTGGCATTTACCCCACTGCCACGAAGCACTATGCCAGAAGCCCTGATCTGTAACTGGCCAAAGACCTCATAGGTTCCCTGCTGTAATAAAACGGCACCGCGGAATCCATTCTTACCAGGCGGCAGTGAAGCCACAAAATCCAATGCCGATTGAATACGCAGCGTGGCATCGCC
>DAOQRQ010000400.1:0-3107 GCA_035355815.1 Ferruginibacter sp.
ATTGTTTAGAGACCGTGATCATCGGGTTATTCACCGTTATCAAACTGGACTGCGTAACGCTTATAGTAAAACCCAGGGAGGAATGGAATGCCGGCAAAGGTTCTGTAATGGTAAGCGGATTGTTCTTCATCCTGTTTTTTATTGTTCACTACGGCATTTTTGTTTTTGTGCAAACGCAGATATTTTTCAGTGTAAGCGGATTGGTCAGCGATCATTCTACATTGGGCACTTATCGGCAAATACCAAAGCTGTTAGGGCATGAGGGGCAATTGCTTCTGTTTATTTTCATCATTTATTATACCCTGCAGAACCTGTTCGGTTTTTTTCTTTCCGGTGAATACAAAACCATCTCTATGATGAAACTGATGTTTCAACCCTATGCCCGGATATTCGTGCAGCAGTTTGTGGTTATCGTGGGAAGCATGTTCCTCACTTTTGGCGCTCACAAGGTTTTTATACTGATACTGGCCCTAGTGAAAATATACTTTGAAACATACATCAATTTCGGCCGCTTTATAGATGTAACGGAAGCAAGGGCTAAACAAAAAGAAGAAATGGCCAAAAACAAAAAGGGATGATCAGGCCAGGAGTTGTTTGCATTCTGAAAGTAATTTGCCTGCATCAATGGCCACGGTTCCTACTTCCTCACAAACCAGGCCGCCGGCAATATTTGCTATTTCGGCCATCAGTTTTACATCTTTTGCCGCTGCATACACCAGTGATGCCACGGCAATAACCGTATCACCGGCGCCACTCACATCGGCGATGCTTCGTATGTGGGTGGGTATGATGGCCCCGTTATTTTCCTGCTGGTAAAACACCCCTTTTTCAGAAAGAGTGATCAGAGATACCTGGTGCTGCAGCTTTTCCTGTAACAACAGGTGCATATCTTTAAGCACACTCAGGTTGATGCTTTCGGGCATCATGTTCAACCCCTCTTTTATTTCTTTCAGGTTGGGTTTGAATATTCCTACACCTTCATAAGCAAAGAAATTCTTACGCTTTGGATCCACCGCAGTAAGAATACCCTGTTTTTTACAAAGGGCTATCACCTGTTTGATGACAGCAGCCGTAAGCACTCCTTTATTATAGTCCTCCAGTATTACCACGTCCGGATCTTCGGCGGCAATATAATTCTCAAAGCTGTAAAGCAACCTGTCCTCATCTTCTTTACCAAGATCGTCTGCTATCTCAGCATCCAGCCGCATCATGTGCTGGTTGCGGCTGATGATACGGATCTTATTGGTAGTAATGCGATGCTCACTATGTACCAGGTATTTGGTTTCAATACCATTCTTCTTAAGTAATTCCGTCAGTTGATCGCCATCCTCGTCTTTACCCAGTACGCTGATCATGCTTACCGATGCCCCCAACGAATGCACGTTCAATGCTACATTGGCAGCGCCGCCAATGCGTTGCTCCTTCTTAGTAACAGCAACCACGGGCACCGGGGCTTCGGGCGAGATACGGTCTACATTTCCCCACCAGTAGGTATCCAGCATTACATCGCCGATAACGGCCACTTTTAAACCGGTAAATTGATGAAAGAGTTTGTCAAAATCATTACCCGCCATACGGAACTAGCTTTTTTTCTGGTTGGAAATAGATGCATAATAAACCGGGATACCGAGTAACACAATTCCCAGTCCTATGCCGGCATACACCGGCTTAAAGATGATGAGGAATATGCAAAACACCAGTGCCAGTAAAATATAAATGGCAGGAAGCACCGGGTATCCAAATGCCTTGTATGGCCTTTCCGCATCGGGCCTGGTCTTGCGCAGTTTAAAGATACCGATAATGGTGATGGCATAGAAAAGCACCACTACAAAAGAGATCATATCCAGCAGGTCGCCGTATTTACCACTCAGGCAAAGTATGGAAGCCATGATACACTGGGCCCATAAGGCATATTCGGGCACGGCATATTTATTAAGTGCAGCCGCTTTTTTGAAGAAGAGTTTATCAATGGCCATGGCATTATAAACCCGGGCACCGGCCAGTATCAATCCGTTATTGCAGCCAAAGGTTGATATCATGATCATCACTGCAATAACGATGGTGCCGGCATTACCAAAAATTGCATGCGAAGCTGTTACCGCTACCCGGTCGTTTTCAGCAAAGGCGATCTCATTCATCGGCAACACCGATACATACATCAGGTTAGTGGCCACATAAATAACGGTAACGATCAATGTTCCCAGGAACAAAGCAAGACCGATGTTCCGTTTTGGATTTTTTACTTCTCCGGCAATGAACGTAACATTATTCCAGGCATCGCTGCTGAAGATGGAACCTACCATGGAAGCCGCCACAGCGCCAACCATGCCCATACCGATCACATCCTGCCATGATTTGGTTTCTCCATTCCACCCCTTCATTGAAAATGCATCGCTCCAGTTTGCATTCCATATCTCTGATTTGGCCGCCAGTATAAAACCAAAAACGATAAGACCGAAAAGGCTGATGAGCTTGGTAGCCGTAAAAACCGTTTGAATGATCTTACCATTCTGTATCCCCCTTGAATTAATGTACGTAAGTAATATGATCAACACGATGGCCACCAGTTGTGCCGCAGAAATCTGTACAAAGCCAAGATCGGCCAGGATGTTCTTTTCACTTAATGCCGGCAGAAGGTAGGCGGCAAATTTACTGAAAGCCACCCCTACTGCGGCAATGGTGGCTGTTTGTATCACGGTGAAGAAACTCCAGCCATATAAGAACCCGGCCAATGGGTTGAATGCTTCCTTCAGGTAAACATACTGCCCCCCTGCTTTGGGAAACATGGCGCTCAGTTCGCCATAACTAAGAGCAGCGGTTAATGTCATAAAGCCGGTGATGAGCCAAACGGCGATAAGCCAGCCGGCGCTGCCCACGTTACGGGTAATGTCGGCGCTGACAATAAAAATACCGGACCCTATCATGGAGCCGGCTACGATCATTGTGGAATCCAACAGGCTGAGTGTTGGCTTAAAAGAAGCAGTTTGTTCTGTCATATTGATCCCGGTTTATCAGAACAAGATATAGAAATTACGGCAAATTATTGTTTTGCTGCAGCCTTCATTTTTGCATTCATGCCCTTTATTACATCAGCCGTGATGTTGAGA
>DAOQRQ010000401.1:0-3102 GCA_035355815.1 Ferruginibacter sp.
TAAGCTGTATCAACGGCTGGTTCTTGTAGTTGCCTGCGTATTTTAATTCTACAGGTACTGAACTGATACCATAGGCAGTGTCGGCTGCAGTGGCGTTTGAAAAAAGCATTACGGCAATAAGCGTGATGGCGATGAAAGTGTTGTAGCGTTTCATAAAGTGTAATTTTAATGGTTAATAAATAAATCTATTAACAAACAACCGGATCGTATCATGTAGCAAGAAGGTTAAAAAGAGAGCGGAAGAATTCCGCAGTACGGGCAACCGGCAGGACGCTGATTGTTTGATGATGTAAAAGTAAATGATGTCATTCCCCTGTGCAAACCAACTTATGGATGAAATTGATTTACCCAACCGGCAGAACAGACGCTGAAATCATTGCTGGTAAAGGGTTTATAAAACCCCGTCTTATGACAGCCAACATTGATTTGTTGTTCAGAAATTAAATAAAGACAGGCTGTTTTTCCTTTTTGTTAACATTCCGGTAATATGAAGCTGTTCGTTTTTACGGGTAACAACTAAGTTCAACTCATCCAGGTTCTTCATATTTCCTGATAAGGCATCGGGTAAATACCGCAGCAGGTTATTTGGGATCTTTGCGATGGCCAGGCGGAAGAACAGTACCGCTTTGATACTCGTATCCACTTTGGGATCATCATAATTAAAGGCGGTGATGGATAATGTGCTCCCGGATTTTTTTCGGCAATACGATCTTACCAGCGGCATGGGAAGAAAAACATCGCCGGCAGCCGTGCTTTCTAATTTATTATTCCCCTGCAGGTAATGCTGAACGGGCGATATATCGCTGCCGTTGATGAAGAATGAAAAAGAAGGTTCCTGGATCGCATTCACCACCAGTTTTTCCACTTTGTTGAATTCATCGTCGTACGTATAGGTGATCGCCGAATCGGCCCGCTCTTTTATTTCCTGCAGGTTTAAACTGTAGGAAGTATTTTTTTGTATGCACACCGAATCGATGTGCAGGTTAATGGCCGTTGATATTTTTTCTTTGGCTGCACTATCCAGGAGCCCATACAGGGCAGGAGGAGGTTGGGTAAAACCCAATGAAGAAAGAGATCCGGAAGGGTAAAGAAAACTTTCTTCCCTGAAAACATATTGAGTGGCCGGTATCAATGTTCCGCCGATACTGATCTTTTCCTTATCAAAATTGGCGGAAACAACTGCCGGCTCTTTTAAAAATATATTGGAAGGTATGTAAACAGCCAGGTGACTTTTTGCATCAACCGCCTTTTTAAGTTCGGTACGGGCAATAAATCTTTTATCAGTAAAGAGCTCCCGGGCAACCAGCCTTACCCGGTTACTGTCTTCTATAGAAGCTTTTGCTGCCAGTATCTTTTCGTCCTGTATAAAAAGATACAGGCCGGCTTGCCGGCTGGCAAATTCATGGTCGTTTATTTTTTCAAACTCAAATTTTTTAAGCCCGGCTTCAAAACCTTCCCGGCTTTTCCTGTTCAGCAATACATACCAGTTATTTGCCGGCTGATCTTTTGAATGAAAGGCCAATACGTAATCGGGAATGGCAAACATATCCCGCCAACTGGTATCCCTGCTCTTCTTTGAAAAGAGTTTGCCGATCTTCCACTGGCCGGGCGTGGTAACAAGGTTCCAGAGTAAGGTATTGGTAACTCTTTTTACATCCAATGCAACCACACAGTCGGCACTGGCAGGCACGGCTTTCTCACTCCATGTTTTGTAAAAGAGTTTTATGTATCCAACAAAGAGGAGGATGACCAGGATCAATAATGCCCATTTCCTCTTACGCATCAATAAAGTTTTTTCTCTTTTTCCTGCCTGTCTTGCTCCATAATGTTGTTAATGGCATCCATCATGTTAAAGAAGAACTCCAGGCTGTTTTGGTGGTTGCCGGTAATGTTCAGGATGGTGGTGCCCTGTATCATACCGTCTTTCAGGCTGCTTTCCATTTTGAGGTTGCCCAGGTTTTTAGAAAGGTATTCGGTGATTTTTTTATTTACATCGGCGCTTACCTGGGTGGCTACCTTATCTATCAGCCTTTTGCTGTTGATGTTCAAAGAGTAATTATTATTGAGTATCGAAGCTCTCGTTTTTTCATCTGCCGCAAAACCGGTATTGCTTTTGGTCATGTCTATCACTTCTTTGGAAGTGGTAACAACTACCTTCCCCTCCTTTACTATAAAGTAAAGACTGCTGAAGGGAACATCTCCTTCTTTAAAAGCCAGTTCGTAGTAGCCATCTTTTTCTTTATAGTCAAAGCCTCCTTTTTCGGCATATTTGAGCGGAAGTGCTGCCAGCTTTTTCATAAAATCCTCTTTTCTTGTTTCCAATGCAAAAGTGAAACTGGGCGACAGCTCCTTTTTGGTCTTCTTCACTTCTTTACGGTTGAATTCGTCGTCGTACTCATAGTCGGTATAATTCACGATCTGTGG
The DNA here is from genome assembly GCA_035355815.1 of Ferruginibacter sp. GTDB lineage: Bacteria > Bacteroidota > Bacteroidia > Chitinophagales > Chitinophagaceae > Ferruginibacter. Next base: position 2,425 of record DAOQRQ010000401.1, read on the forward strand.
TTTCATGTCGTGCATTACAAAGATGTAATTGCCCGGTAACAGGTCGGCAATGGCTTTTTCGTCGATAATGATCTCCAGCAGGTCGATGTACACATCTACCAGGTCGGAAAACTCATTCATGCGTAGGGTATTGCTGAGGTATTTACGCAGGTATACATAGTAATAGTTTGCCATGGCCTCGCTGTTGATGCTCATGGAGAAATAACCGATGTTATCGGGGTTCACATAATTTGCCAGGCTGTTGCTTTGTTTGCTGTTCATTACTGCAGCTGCCAGGGCCGACATTTTAGCACTGGCCGAATAACTCCTGTTCTCCATCCGTACCCTGTCTTTTTCAAAATAAAAATTAACGGCCGATTTGAAATCATCGGTGGTATCGGTTCGGTAAGAGCGGTAACTGTTTAAGATACCGTAAGCGCCTTTGGCGAAAAAGTTACCGTATTGATTCAGGATACTTTCGGTGTTGATCCACATGCTGGCATGCGCAGCCGGATCAACGATCTTGGCATAGCCCGGATCATTTTTTATGGAATAAACAGCTTGTGCAAAACAAGCAGCCATTATTTTTTCGGCAGTGGCCTGTTGTTTTTTCTGGGCGATCATATCCTGCTGTTGCTGCCACAGTTCCCACTTGAGGTTGTTAATACTATCCTCTGTCTTTCGCTCCATCTCTTCTTT
>DAOQRQ010000402.1:0-3100 GCA_035355815.1 Ferruginibacter sp.
GGAATTAAGTTCATTGGCCCCAGGCCCGAGATGATCGATGCAATGGGAGATAAGATCACTGCCAAAGAAACCATGATCAAGGCAGGAGTGCCCGTGGTACCTGGTGGCGGCGGACTATTGCAAAGCGTTGAAGAAGCAAAATCAATTGCAAAAGAAATAGGGTATCCCGTAATATTAAAAGCTACCGCCGGTGGTGGTGGCAAGGGTATGCGTATCGTTTGGGAAGAAAGTGAACTGGAACGCAACCTGGATATGGCCAAAACAGAAGCCGCCGCCTCGTTTAAGAACGACGGGGTGTATATGGAAAAATTTGTGGAAGAACCACGTCACATCGAGATACAGGTGGCCGGCGACCAATACGGAACGGCCTGCCATTTAAGTGAGCGTGACTGCTCTATTCAGCGCAGGCACCAGAAACTGGTGGAAGAATCGCCTTCGCCGTTCATGACACCTGAGCTGAGAGATAAAATGGGAGCCGCTGCCATCAAGGCCTGTAATGCCATCAGCTATGAAGGGGTAGGTACAATAGAGTTTCTGGTAGACAAACACCGCAACTTCTATTTCATGGAAATGAACACCCGTATACAGGTGGAACATTGCGTAACAGAAGAAGTGATCAATTTCGACCTTATCAAGGAACAGATCAAAATTGCTGCCGGCGAAAAAGTAAGCGGCATAAATTACCTGCCGCAAATGCACGCCATTGAATGCCGCATCAATGCCGAAGATCCGTACAACGATTTTCGCCCTTCACCCGGAAAGATCACCGTATTGCACCAGCCCGGCGGGCATGGTGTACGGGTAGACAGCCATGTGTATGCAGGTTATGTTATTCCTCCATACTACGACAGTATGATCGGCAAACTGATCGCCGTGGCACAAACACGTAAAGAAGCGATCGATACCATGAGCCGGGCATTGAGCGAATATGTAATTGAAGGAGTAAAGACAACCATTCCTTTTCACCAGCAATTGATGAAAGACGAGAATTTCATCAGCGGAAACTTTACCACTAAATTTTTAGAAGGGTTTACATTAAAGTAATAAGTCTTACATAGCTTTTAAGCAGGCTTGCAAACTTGCTTTCCAGTCCGGGATGCTGATATCAAAAGTATCCCGGATCTTTTTTGTGTCCAATACAGAATAGGCAGGCCGCTTTGCAGCAGTGGGGTATTGGGCGGTACTGATGGGATTTACTGAGCAGCTGCTTTTGCCCAGTTCCTTTATGGCAAGGGCAAATTGGTACCAGGTTATAATACCTGCATTGGTATAATGATAGATGCCTGCATTCTTTCCTGCTTTTCCCGAAGCAATGATTTGCATGATGGCAGCCGCAAGATCCGCTGCATAGGTGGGACAGCCTTTTTGGTCATTCACTACATTGATGCTTTCCCTTTCTTTCATCAGCCGCAACATGGTCTTCACAAAATTATTTCCAAAAGATGAATACAGCCAGGAAGTGCGGATGACGATGGCGGAAGGGTCGTTCTCCAGTACAAGCTGTTCGCCTTTTAATTTGGATGCACCGTAAACTCCCAAAGGATGGGTAGTATCCGTTTCTTTATAAGGACTGCTGCCTGTACCGTCAAACACATAATCGGTGGAAATATGGATCAGTTGAACATGGGATTGCCTGCAGGCCTGTGCCATATTCTTTGCTCCCTCGGCATTTACCGCAAAGGCAAGGTCTTTTTCAGATTCGGCTTTATCAACAGCCGTATATGCTGCACAATTGATACAGCAGGCGATCGTTTCATCTTTAAAATGATCCATTACGGCAGTAAAGTCAGAAACAGATAAAATGTCCTTAGAAAGAAATGTAAAATGGTACTCCGGATATTTTGCTGCAATGGTCTTTATTTCACAGCCGAGTTGTCCATTGGCGCCGGTAACTAAGATCGTTTGCTTGTTATTTTTCAAAAACAAAATTGTTTTTACAATTTGCAAAAAGGGGGTTCTTCAGATCCTTTTCGGAAATGATCATTTCAGCGGCCGGTATCTTCCAGTCAATATCCAGTGAAGGATCGTTATAGATGATCCCTGCTTCTGATTCTTTATGATAAAAGGAGTCGCATTTATACAGTACTTCAGCGGTTTCGCTCAGTACCGAAAATCCGTGGGCAAACCCTTTAGGTATCAATAACTGTTTTTTATTTTGGGCAGATAGTTCTATAGATAACAGCTTTCCGTAAGAAGGCGATCCTTTGCGCAGGTCTACAACAATATCCAGGATACTTCCACTCAATACCCTCACCAGTTTTGTTTGTGCATAAGGATCCAGTTGGTAATGCAGACCACGAATAACCCCATAAGCAGACCTGGACTGGTTATCCTGTACAAATCTTGTGTGAATTCCTGCTTCGGAAAATACCTTTTCGTTATAGCTTTCGAAAAAATACCCGCGGCTGTCTCCGTATACAGCCGGTTCAAAAACAACTAAGCCGGGAAGGTCTGTTTTAATAAATGGCATAATTGAAAGCGCTTGTCAGGAATATTTCTTTTTAAAGAATTCTATGGTTTCTGTCAGCCCGTCTTCAAACCGTTTGGTGGGCTGGTAACCCAGCAATTTTTTTGCAAGGGAAATATCCGCCAGCGAATCCCTGATGTCGCCCGCTCTTGGTTGCCGGTACATAGCCGGAAAATCACTTTTAAGATACTGGCAACATTGCTGGTACAGGTAGTTCACCGTAAAATTTTCTCCTACCGCTACGTTATACACTTTATTCAACGCTTCTGCATTATCGGTAAGCATTCCCTTGATGTTTATCTGAACGGCGTTATCTACAAATGTGAAATCACGGGTCTGCTCCCCATCGCCATTGATATATGCCGGTGTTTGTTTCATGATACTTTTTACAAACAGGGGAATAACGGCTGCATAGGCTCCGTCGGGGTCCTGCCGTGGTCCAAAAATATTGAAATACCGGAAGCCCATCAGTTTGATGCCGTATACATCAGAAAATACCTGTGCGAACAGTTCGTTTGTTTTTTTGGTAGCGGCATAAGGCGAAAGGCATTTGCCTATCCTTTCTTCCTTTTTAGGTAGGGTGGGTTCATCGCCATACACCGAAGAAGAAGAAGCATACACAAACTGCTTTAC
>DAOQRQ010000403.1:0-3095 GCA_035355815.1 Ferruginibacter sp.
CGGCAATGTGGCGGTGGGGGGCTATAGCCTGCTTGCCAATACATCTGCCAGCCGCAATGTGGCAGTAGGCGATTCGGCCATGTATACACAGGCATTCAGCAACGGCGGAGTTGCTTATTTTACTGATAATACTGCTGTAGGATCTAAGGCCATGTTTTACAATGAACCCACCACTTCTGCAAACGGATCCAAGAACACGGGGATCGGCAGCGAAGCTTTATACCTGAATACCACGGGCCAGGAAAATACAGGAGTTGGTACCGGTTCCTTACACGATAATATTACCGGCAGCCAACACACGGCCATCGGCAGAAGTTCGCATCGACTGTCCAAATCCGGCACACATACCAGTTATGTGGGTTACGAAAGCGGGTACAACGATTCGTTGGGCTTCCGGAATACAGGAGTAGGTGCATTCGTTATGAGAAGCCTAGGGTCTGGAAGTAATAATGTTGCGATGGGGTACGAGGCATTATACAACAGTACGGCATCTAATAATACCGCCATTGGTTTTGTTGCAGCACGAACTTCTACAACAGCTACCGGTATTTTAGCAATTGGCGACAGTTCTTTGTTCAGCAACCTCGGCAGTAATAACCTGGCCATTGGCAGCCGTTCGCTGCGTGACAATACCATTGGCGCCAGCAACCTGGCCATCGGCCGCAATGCACTGGAAAGTAATACGCAGTGCAGCCAGAATACTGCCATCGGCGAATCGGCTATGGCAACCATGAACTTTGCATCTGGGATATTGAGCAATAATGTAGCGATAGGTTACCGGTCATTGTTTTTAGTGAATCCTGCAGCAATTACCAACAGTGGCAACCAGAATACTGCAGTAGGTACCAGCTCAGGTGACGATGTAAGCACCGGCTATTACAACACGTTAATGGGATACCTGACGGGCAATAACCTTTCTTCCGGGGCACGGAATACATTCATCGGGCATACCAGTGGCGGAGCAACTACCGGCTCGGAGAATACTTTGCTCGGTGCCAGTACACAGGCAGGGAGTGCTATCAATAACGGAACTGCCGTTGGCTATGATGCAAGTGTTACACAAAGTAACAGCATGGTTTTTGGTGATGCGAATGTTACCAAATGGGGATTCGGTATCAATACTGCCGCCGCTAATATTCTTGAATTCAACAATGCTGTTACTACCGCCCGGCTTACCACCGGCGGTGTATGGACGGATGTGAGTGATCGCAATAAGAAGACCGAGTTGAAAGCAATGGATGGTTATTCTGTGTTGCACAAGATCATGCAGCTGCCCGTTTATCACTATCGTTACAGCAATACCACTGATGAATATCATATCAGCCCCATGGCCCAGGATTTTCAGAACCTCTTCCAGGTAGGGGATGGTAAGAGTTTGTCCGCCCTGGATAAAAGCGGCGTGGCATTGATCGGTATCCAGCAGTTAAAAAAAGAGAATGAAGAATTACCGAAAGAACTCGCAGAACTGAAAAAGTTTGTGATGGAAAAGGCAAAGATGGAATAAGAAATTTGTTCCTTACATTTCGCCAGCCGCAATGCTTTTGTTGATCATAAAACAGGCGGCGATCATACCTGCTGCCAGAAGCAGGGTGAAGATGAGTAACACGATGAATCCTTTGCCTGAATCAAACTGCACTTTGTTTGGATCGTTCCGGTCGTAATAGAGCGGAAGTTTATCTCCCACCTGGTAGGGCAGTCCTGCCACCGTTATTCGTTTCTGTATAACCTGGTGGTTGTTCTCTACCGGGTATTCAATGATGACGCTGTTCAGTCCTTTCAGCGAATTACCAATTAACTGGCGTACGGTTGCAGTTGTTTTCAAGCCGTCTTTTTTCATGCGCTTTACCTTGTTCATTTTATACAAAATGATCAGGAGGGGAGCGAAGCCAAGTACAATGAGTAATGCGTACATAAAGAGCATAACCGGGGTTTGGTTATAAAGATAGAAAAGCAAAATTAATTGATCACCGGTTCCGGAGAAAAGGACCGGTGTATTAAGCTGTTGTTACCCAGTTTGTTTTTTCCTCAATGGGTTTTCGCCTGCCGGGTGCAGAGGGCACAGCTATATGGCCGATATAAAAAAAGCCAAGCAGTTTATCGTTTTCAGCAAGTCCGAAAAACGGTTTGGCATTTTCCATATACGTGACGCCGCCGGTTGTCCAGTAACCACCCAATCCGTAAGCTGCCACCGATAGATAGATATTCTGCACAGCGCAGGCAACGGCTTCAATGTCTTCTGTTTCGGGTATGTTCTTTTTAGCAGAACGCTTCATGCCAAGGGCAATGATATGCGATGCTTTCAATGGTTGCTGCTGCAGCTTGGTATATTTCTTTTCATTGAATGCATCACCTGCTTCCTGTTTATAAAGGCTGCTTTGAAATGCAGCAAGCGCATATAATCCTTTACCAGTGAATACAGTGAACTGCCAGGGTTCTTCCTGCCCGTGGTTGGGCGCCCAGCTTGCATTGACCAGTATTTGTTTTATTATTTCATCGTCAACTCTTCTGTCTTGTTCAAACTGGTCGGGAAAAACAGAGCGCCTGTTTTTGATCAGCTCATTCAATAGTTCTGCTGTCATATCGTTCCGGTTATTTCGTGCAAATTTCGATGAATAGGGGTGTAAGTTGTTCTGAGATAGGAAAAACTTTTACTACATGTTGCGCCGGCAAAGAACCGGTACAAAAAGATCATGCATCCATGGTAATGATAACATTGCCTGTTTTATGACCGGTTGCTACGTAATTATATGCTTCAGCGATCTTATCAACCGGGTACTTTCTGTCTATGACCGGCCTGAATTTTCCTTTTTCTACCAGGTCTTTAATAAAACCCAGGCTTACTTTCAGGTCTTTAGGAGGAGCAAATATTACCTTCTTTCCGCCAAGTAACGAAGTAATGAATACCTGGAAAAATTCCGGCCACCCCGAAGTGGAATAGATCCCTTTTTTCTTTAAAAGCCGTTTGCATTTGCTGAATGTAGTTATGTCGGCAGCATCAAACACAAAATCATAGGTCTCGGTATCTTTTGTAAAATCAGTTGTTCTGTAGTCAATGATCCTGTCGGCTCCCAATGATCTTACCAGTTCGCTGTATT
>DAOQRQ010000404.1:0-1377 GCA_035355815.1 Ferruginibacter sp.
ATTGATCAATTGACGCCTTCATTGAACATTGAGTGTATTGTGCTGTTAAGAACTTTTGATTTTCAAGAGCTCTACTTTGCGATCCTTTGCGTTTTGTCTTTGTGGCCTTTGCGGTTTATCCTGAGCCGGGCCGAAGTGTTAACCGCAAAGAATCGCCGGGTGTTTCGCAAAAAACACTAAGAACTCTTGCTGAGTAAGGCTATTTCAATACCACAACACATTGAATAATTAATAATGCCCAATATTCAACTATCAATTCTCAATGCTCAATTGAACTTCACCACTTCAAAATCGCTTCCGTGTATTTGTCCGAGCCGGCGGAGGTCGTCATTATTCCAGCGTTCATCGGGAGCGCCGGTTATATAAAGGTTGCTGCCGATATCGGCGAGTATCAACCCGTATTTTTTCATGGCCCGTAAGATGACCTGGTTGGTGGCTGAATAACCACTGATGTCAAAGCTTGCTTTCAGTCTTATTCTTGCACCAAAGGGCAGGGAATATTGTCCGCCCGTGCTGTTAACTTTATGCCTTGCCGGGTAGATATATGCCGGCTTTACATTGTTGCTTGTTAATGTAAAACGTATGGGATGATCGATCTCTCCTTTCAATATCTCTTCATAACGTACCAGGCCGGGAAAGATCGGCAGGCCGGCAGCATCTGCTGATGTCCATCCCTCCGGCCGCATTTGATTAGAGTTGAGGTTAAAGATGGCGCCCGATGATGCATCCCAATGATCGCCGTTCACGTGGGCATTAAAAAGTTCATAGAGTTTTTTATTCTCAATATCCACGGCTATCACATGCGAATCGCCGGTTCCGTTTCCTTCTATCGGCGAATTCAGCGGCATGGGATAAGGCCCGGGGTCGCTTTCATCTCCATAATCGGTAAAGTTGATATTTATCTTCGGTTGGTTGCCGCAAACAACCACGTAAGGAATGCCAATGGGTGCGCCCTGCCATAAGCCACTGCCAAAATCGGCTTTTATAGGAGGTGTTGCTATGCCGGCAATGATCTGTGTATTGTATGGATCAACGGGCGATGTTGAAATGTCTTTATTCCATGGATTATCTGCCGGGAATACCTGTATCTTCTCAGCCGCTTCCTTTGTTGCTGAGCAGGCAGTACCTCCACCCGTGCCTCCGCCGCCGGTTCCGCCCCCACCACCTGGATTGATGGATGTAACCTCTTCCGTATTCTTGCTGCAGGAACTTATGGTAAGAACGGTGAATGAAATTGCTGAAAGTAAAACAAGCAGGCAGAATTTATTTCTCATAGTTGGGATTTTATCAGGCATAACTGCCCAAAAACTAAGCCAGAGAGAAGAAATTGCACAGGTATTTCTGTTGCATAGTAATTCTACTTCGTAAAAATCTTTG
>DAOQRQ010000404.1:1477-3063 GCA_035355815.1 Ferruginibacter sp.
CGGAAAAAATAATCCACTGAATCTTCAGCTACCCTGAATTCATTTGTCAGTTCAAAATAAGGAATGTTGTTCTTAAAGGCAATATACCGGTAGAGCGAATCGATCTTATTATTTTTTTGAAACCAGGTATCCAGTGTATCATTGGGCATGGTTGGTTTCTTATGCCCCGCAAATACATGCGTGGGCAGGTTAAGAAATACCAATGCGGCTTTATTGGCTGAACAGAGTGTTTTGATACCGGCAATATCCTTATTCATTTCGGCCAGGGCAAATTTTGTTGCAGTATGACCGGGGTTATTAAAAACCGTAACCCGGTCGGAATAATTGATATAATAATAAAGTACCGAAGGGCTGATGTCGGCGGTTTTGAACAGGGCCTTCACCGAATCATTTATTTTATCATACCTGCGCTGCTGGCTTTCGGAAAAATGATCCGTTATTGACCATACCGATCCTTTCCATGTCTCCCGGATATCTATTTCGGTTTGTTCTTTCGGGGTATGTGCCGTGATATTCCTTACTGAATATTGGAGAAAGGTTTTGGCTGCGTATTTCATTTTTACCCAAAAAGGAATAGTCTCTTTCTTTTCTGTCCGCTGTGTTTCTTCATATACCTGCGCCAGGTCATCCAGTTGCAGCACTCCCAGCAGCACCAGGTCGGGTTTCAGCACCGGTATCATTTTCTCCAGGTTCTCTTTATATGTACGGGTATACATTCCGGGCCGCCCGGCATTTATGATCTCAATATTCCGGATACCCTGCTGTTTTAAATATTGCTCCAGTTTTTTGGGCCAGCTGTTCTCTATGTTCACTCCCCAGCCAAAGGTCCACGAATCGCCCACGCAAAGAACCCGGTACTTACCGTTTTTGCTGCTGTCAACTTCCTGGTCCCGCAAACCGAGGTTATTGATGGAGGCAAGTGAATTGAATTCCACGGTTTGGTAACGCATCTTAGTTCCGGGTTCAAATAAAAAACCCGGGAAGGTTTTTACGGGGGCAAAAAAACCTGCCAATGCGTTTAGCAATACAACAAAAGCGAAAACGATGGCTGTTATACTGAAGGAGAAAAAAATATTCGCTGTCCGTTTACCGGTCTTATTCCTGTTGAAAAGATAAAGGGCAAAGATGCCAAGCATAAATACAACCCAGAAAAGAAAATGGATCAGTTTAAAGGAATAGATGACCGTACCGGAATAAATAAGATAAAAACTTGCCGGGTTCCAATACAGCATTGCCAGCAGCCCAAAAAAAAGATATACCCTTTTTGTTGACTTCATGAATTAAACCGGCATTTAGCATTTGCCATGCTACACCAATCGGAGAACAGGCAGCAAAGGATGGCTGGAGCTAATTTTTATTTCCGGCTAATTGCTTTTCCATGATCATGAATTCCAGTTTTTGCAGGTGCCTGCCCGATGAACCATCGTCTTCAAAAGGATCCCGCTGACCCGTATCCACATAACCATGCCGCTTGTACCAGTCGATAAGTTCGGTGCGTACCGAAACCACCCGCATATATATAGATGAACACTGTAACTGAGATGCATGCTCTTCCGAAGCCTTCAGTAATTGTTTACCGATGCCCC
>DAOQRQ010000405.1:0-3057 GCA_035355815.1 Ferruginibacter sp.
CCAAAAGAGCCTCGTTAATACGGGGCTCTTTTATTTTAGTACTATTTATTTACCGGATCAAACCGAAAAACTGGTTCCGCAGCCACAGGTTTTACTGGCATTGGGATTGTTGAAGGTAAAACCACGGGAATTAAGTCCGCCCTGCCAGTCAACCTCCATCCCGGCCAGGTAAATACCGTGTGACCTTTCCATCACAACGGGTATGCCGTCAATATCAAAGCGTTCGTCCTTTTCTGTACGGTCATCAAAGCCCAGTACATAGGTCATGCCGCTGCATCCCCCGCCCTTTACCCCAATGCGCAGGAACTTGTTTGTATCAAAACCCTCTTCTGCCATCAGTCTTTTTATTTCTGCCCTGGCTGATGTGGTCAATGTAACGGGTACTGCTGTTGTTTCCATATGCTGATTTTTTACAAAATTAGAAATTTCATTGTATTTGCTTTTACGAATTGCGGTTTTCGTTTCAAAACTTAAACAGCGCTGAATATGTATCCATACCCGCTAATCCGGGGCAAACCCCTTAATTTTGTTTCAAATTAATGATTTATGAATTTGTCGGAAGCCACGGTACAGAATATCATACTCGGCGCCCTTTTCATGTTCTTCATTGCCATTGCCTGGCTGCTGGCCGAGTTCAAGGGCATGAAGGATGAGATGAGGGAACATTTTGGTTTGAATAATGAAACACTGAAGCTGAAATTACAGGCATACGAACGCTTTACCTTGTTTGCCGAACGGTCTTCTTTAAAGAACCTGGTTTCCCGTACCTCTTCATCCGGCATGACGGTGGTTGATCTGCAGCTTGCCCTGCTGGAAACCCTGCGTACGGAATATGAATACAATGTAAGTCAGCAGATATACATAAGTCCCGAAATGTGGAAAGCGATCGGCAATTTAAAAGACCAGAATATCTTTATCATTAACCAGCTTGCTGCCACCCTTCCTTCGGATGGCAACGCCATTGAACTAAGCAAGCGCATACTGGAATACGTGGCCAGTACCAATGCCGAACTAAGCACCGTGGTGTTGAGCGCCTTACAATTTGAAGCAAAGAAACTGTTGTGATATCTTCCTTAGCTTTTTACAAACAAGCTGCCAATAACGATTATGCCTGCAGATAAAAAAATATTCACAGATTCGGGAATTGAGATCAGGCAATTGTATGATCAGCCCGTGAACCCGGGTGAGAAGCCCGGGGAGTTCCCTTTTACAAGAGGTGTGCAACCCGACATGTACCGCGGCAAACTATGGACGATGCGGCAGTACGCAGGCTTTTCAACGGCTGAAGAAAGTAATCAACGCTATCATTATTTGCTGGGCCAGGGTGTTAATGGCCTGAGTGTGGCTTTTGATCTTCCCACACAAATTGGGTACGACAGCGATCATCCGCTGGCCGATGGCGAAGTGGGTAAGGTTGGCGTGGCCATCGACAGCCTGGAAGATATGGAGATCCTTTTCAAAGGAATTAAACTGGATGAGGTTTCCAGTTCCATGACGATCAATGCAAGCGGGTTCATCTTACTGGCTTTTTATATTGCGCTCGCAAAAAAGCAGGGCGCCGATCTTAAAAAATTATCCGGCACTATCCAGAACGATATTTTAAAGGAATATGCTGCCCGGGGAACGTATATATATCCTCCCAAGGCATCGATGCGTATCATCACCGATATTTTTGAATGGTGCGCCAGCGAAGTGCCGAAGTGGAATACCATTTCCATTTCGGGCTATCACATACGTGAAGCCGGAAGCACAGCGGTGCAGGAAATCGCTTTTACCTTAAGCAACGGAAAAGCATATGTAAAAGCTGCACTGGAGAAGGGATTGAATATCGATGTGTTTGGCAAACGTCTCTCCTTCTTTTTCAATGCCCACAATAATTTATTTGAGGAAGTGGCCAAGTTCCGGGCGGCCCGTCGCATGTGGGCAATCATCATGAAAGACCTGGGTGCTACCGATCCCAAGGCCATGATGCTTCGCTTTCACACGCAAACAGGCGGCAGCACCTTAACGGCCCAGCAACCTTATAATAATATCAGCCGGGTTACTGTGCAAACACTGGCAGCTGTTTTGGGTGGAACCCAATCGCTTCATACAAATGGTTTTGATGAAGCATTGAGTTTGCCTACCGAAGCCGCAGCTGCCATTGCACTGCGTACCCAGCAGATCGTTGCTTTTGAAAGCGGCGCTCCCGATACGGTTGATCCCCTGGCAGGAAGTTATTTCATTGAAGCGCTTACCGGTGAAGTGGAAGTGGCCGCCTGGAAACTGATCGAAAAAATTGATGTAATGGGTGGCAGTGTGGCCGCCATTGAACAGGGCTTTATCCAGGATGAGATTGCCCGCAGCGCTTATGAATACCAGCGCCAGATCGAAAGCGGCGAAAAGATCATCGTAGGCGTAAACAAATTTCAGAACCAGGAAACAGGATCCATCCCTGTTTTTAAAATTGATGAAAGTGTACAACAGGTACAGATCGAAAAGCTGGTATCGCTAAAAGCAAAGAGAGATCCATTAAAAGTGGTTACCGCCTTACAAAAACTGAATGAATATGCCGTAAGCGGACAAAACCTGATGCCGGCTGTTCTGGAAGCGGTGGAACAATACTGCACGCTGGGCGAAATTGCCGATGAGCTGAGAAAGGTTTTTGGTGAGTATAAATAACTTCTGGCTTTTACTCAATAAAAAAAAATCCCCCGGAAAAATATCCGGGGGATTTGTATGATCGCCTGATCTTTTATTATTGTATCACTACCCTGCACATGGTGAGGCGGTTACCATTCCTGTCTCCCACTTCTACCCAATAGAGGCCTTTGCCGTACTTACGCATGTCTACATGCATACGCTGGTATGGAGCTCCAACTGTGTATGTTTGGGTAAGCACCCTTCCACCACTTGCATTGTATACCGTAACCGTTCTTGGCAGGTTCGAGTTATTCAGTACACTGTAGTACCTCACATCAAACTCACCACTGGTCGGGTTTGGATAGATGAAGCACCTTCCACTGGCAGAATCCAGGATAGAGATGATGTTGGATTTATTGGTACATCCGTTCACAT
>DAOQRQ010000406.1:0-3046 GCA_035355815.1 Ferruginibacter sp.
GTTAAAACAGCCGTACCATAAGAACCCACGTGGTAAGTATCGGCCAGGTTTGATTTTTTACTTTTGACTTCTGCAATTTGATCCACAGCATTACCTGAATAGTTCTTCCCATTATAATTAAATGCGCTGTTCTCATGACATCTTCCCAAACAACACATTTCTCCAATTTCAGCGACATCAAACTGCCCGCTTAATTTTTCCTTCAATGCATCCTGTGTACCAGCAGTGAGGCAGGCGCTGCCATTGCACAGGAATACTTTCCTGCCTTTATTCTCTTCCTTTAAAAAATCGTAGAAACTGGCAGCGCCGAACACATTGGCCTTTCCCATTAAAAACTCATTGGCCAGCTCTTCCATCCTTGCCCTGGAGGGCGTACCTGTTTCGGCAGCGGCGATGCCCAGCGCCTCAAAAAGGTTATTGCTTAACCCCTGCCTGCCGGATAGTTGGCCCAGGTTTTTGGACATGCGGTTTGTTTACAGCAATTTAAGATTTTTTGGGGGAAGAAAGGAGGATTATTAATTAAGAATTAAAAATGAAGAATTAAGAATGAAGGCAGGAGGCATACAATTCCTATTGCCCCGATTCCTGTCTTCAATACAGGGGATCTGTTCCCGTGGTTAAAACCAACCGGCTCACCAATAAGAAATAAGCGGCCACCAGCAATTGTTGTGCCGGGGAGTTTTTTGAATTGAGAAACAGAACATCTTTTAACCCGGGCTCGAACACGGTCTTGATCAGCGGCGCATGTTGCAGGAATGCAACCAAAGAATCTCCCTTCATGAGACAATAGCCCTGGAGCAACTGCATGGGTTTGGCATTTTTCCCCCGCGAAAGATCTTCTTTATACAATGGTTTTATATAAAAAGAATCATTGCCGTATTTCATGTATCCTTTGATGGCGGCAGAATCAAAATCCTTCTTCGCCTTTTCGTGTTCAAACCAGAATTGTATTTCCTCATTTGATTTCAAAGACTGAACGCTGCCCGCCAATACTCGCTTATAGATCGTGACGCTTATTCTATCCCGGTCACGGTCGTAGTTCGGATTATTTTTATCAGGCTTAACAATGATATCTGAAAGGATGGAATGCGACTGCGACTCCGATTGAAAGCTTGTCATTTTATACCGCACCATACATTGCAACGAATCGGTACCAAAGACCATTTTACTTTCATCTTCCCTGATCACCAGTGAAGTACGGGGAATAATGACGCCGAAGGTTACGGTTGTATCATACCGGGCCGACTTTTTCACCGAATCGCTGATCACCCGGTATTCCAATATCGCTGCCCTGCCTTTATTTATAAGCGGGTACTTTATTTCACCCGACCTGAAATTATTGTCTACGCCTGCCGGCAAAACCAGGGTTTTCATACTGGTGGAACAGGAGATCAGCAACGAACAGGCGGCCACCCATGCATACGGTGATTTAAAAAGGATCACGGGTTTTTATTTTGTTCATGGAAGGTATGCCCCGTGGCCAGGCATTTCTATGACTTTGGTAAGCAAGCGTAATGAGGGTGATCAAATAAAAAGGAAGGCTTTGCTTCATTGGGTGCGTGACCGGAAATTAAAATGATCACTTACCCACCCGGTACATCACAGCGGTCTTCTCAAAATAACCCTCCTTCATTAACCTGAGCATATCCGCAGTGCTCCACCGGCAATCAAAATAAAACTGGTCGTATTTGGAAGGCCGCTCGTAAAACATGCAGGGAAGTTTGCCTGTGTTGCTGTTGCATTCCCATTGGTTGAGCTGGCCGTTCGCTGCTATCTCCAGAATGATCAGCCGCCACCAGCCCTCCCCTTCGCTCAATGATAGTATTGAGTTGTTAATATTGAAAACATAAAGACTGTCGGTAAGTTTATGCAGAAAGGCATTCTGCCCGAGGTCGATATAGACAGAATCCCGCTCAAGGATGCTGATCGTATCTTTCACCCGGGTATAATCATAACCCCTGGTCAAAAAGCGATCGGGTTCTATACCGTAGATCCTGCTGCCGCTGATGATATGCTTTGCCACCGTATCAACGGGCCTTTTCAGTGTGTCGTACCTTATCTCATACTCACCCTGGAAACCTTCGGGCGGGTAAACAAATTCTTTCTTCTTATTCAGTTTTGGCCATGCCCCGGTAAGAACCTTCTTTTTTTCTGAAAATGTAATAACCAGGTAATCCTTGTATATCCGGTAAAAAGCGCTGTCTTCATTTGCCGGTTCAACCAGTACGTTATCCGGCTGATCATTTTCTGCATTGAAATAGCTTCCGCCTTTTCCGTTTAAGGGAACGTCAAACTCAATGCCATAGGTTACCGTATCTTTTTCTTTCCACTTGCCCAGCAATTCATCGGGGAACTGGTAGAGTTTTTCTTTATCGTAAGGTTGTGGTTGGGAAAAATTATAAAAATTACAGGAAATAAAAAGAACACTAACCGCCATGATGATACTGCATTGACAAAACTTAATTACCCTATTAAACCGCTTTTCCATAAAAAATAATTCAGCGGTAAGGTAAGCCGGTAAATGCGGACGAAGTATGACAGAAATCATTTAATGGCAGGATATAGCTGAATAGGCTGTTCCATCCCGGCATAATGTGACAACGATCACGGCAGCGAATACCGGTGGTCATTGCGTTCCGTTCTTTTCGTTTTTAGCTTCGGTAATTATTTTCACCTAAAACAATTTGTCATGAAAGAAGAACGGGATTCTGAACTCTGGCAACAGGCAAAAGCCAGGGCTGATTTTAAGATACACCTTACCACCTACCTCGTTATAAACGGCATGATCTGGCTGACCTGGTTATTTACCGGGGGCATTCACCGCTATCCCTGGCCCATATGGCCAACCGTCGGCTGGGGCATTGGCGTTATTTTCAATTATCTGGGCGTTTATAAATTCAGGAACACAGTGGAAAAAGAATATGAAAAATTAAAAAGAGGATAAGTATCAAAGAGATAAATAAGGAAGTTCCTTTCGTACAGCGGGTTTTGTACCGGCGCAAGGGTTCTATTGCTCCGGCTCCTGTCTTCATGAACCGGAACTAAG
>DAOQRQ010000407.1:0-3037 GCA_035355815.1 Ferruginibacter sp.
TTTTCCGGGTGATTGAAGAATCCACAAGGGCAGGGATTCATACTTGCTATCAACATGAACGATGCCGGAAAATCCAATGCGATCTTAGCACGGGAGATGGTAACCCTTCTTTCTTCCATCGGCTGGCGCATTACTTCCAGTACCTGGCGTTTGAATTCGGGCAATTCATCTAAGAATAAAACGCCGTTATGTGCCAATGAAATTTCCCCCGGTTGCGGGTTGCCGCCGCCGCCAACCAATGCCACATCGCTGATGGTATGGTGCGGACTCCGGAACGGCCGCTTCGATACCAGTGTTGAATTCTCGGGAAGTTTGCCGGCCACCGAATGGATCTTGGTTGTTTCCAATGCTTCCTGTAAACTTAATGGCGGAAGTATGGTAGGCAATCTTTTTGCAAGCATCGTTTTTCCGGCACCGGGCGGGCCGATCAAAATGGCATTGTGCCCTCCTGCTGCAGCAATCTCCAAAGCACGCTTTATATTCTCCTGCCCCTTTACGTCACAGAAGTCGATCTCAAAATCGCTTTGTGCATTGGCAAACTCTTCCCGGGTATTTACAATGGTTGGCTGCAACGAGTCTTCATTCTTAAAAAAACCGATCACTTCTTTGATATGACCCACGGCATACACATTCAGTTCACTCACCATGGCCGCCTCTCTTGCATTTTGTTTGGGAAGGATCAGTCCTTTGAATTTTTCTTTTCTTGCCTGTATGGCAATGGGCAGGGCGCCAATAATGGGACGTATCTCTCCATCCAAACTAAGTTCACCCATGATCACATACTCCGCTAATTTCTCCGGGTTTTCTATTTGCTCGGTAGCGCCTAAGGTTCCGATGGCAATGGGAAGGTCGAATGCCGTGCCTGATTTTTTTATATTGGCGGGAGCCAGGTTCACCACCAGTTTTGTACGGGGCATGTAATAATGATTGCTCTTGATGGCGCTCTCTACTCTTTGTAAACTTTCTTTAACGGCATTGTCGGGCAGGCCAACGATATAATAATTCTGGCCCTGGTTGTTTACACTTACTTCTACGGTAATGGTAATGGCTTCTACGCCATACACAGCGCTGCCGAATGTTTTCACTAACATGCAGATGAATTGATCGCTGAAAATCTGTAAAGGAGATCAATTGGCCTTGTTTATTTTCTGAGGATCAGTTGATGTTTTCACCTGCTGCGATCATGAATCATTTCTTATATATACCCGTTCCCGGATGAAAACCCTTCCAGCTGTGCCAGAATTCCTGGTAAGCCGGTACGGCTGTAAGACGACTTCCTTTTAATTCACTTTCTATGCATTCGCCATTCATATTCCAAACAGAATTGGTGGCTGCATCTTTTAACGTTTGAGTGGTTGCATCTAATGTTAAACCCAGCAGCTTATCATTTACCTGCCTGTTCCATACATGAAAGGAACGGTTGTCGTTTTCCAGTACCAGCACGATGGGCGTATTCTGAAACGTATCGTTGATCACCCGTTGCCTTACCAGTTCATTCCAGTCGTAGGCTTTTGCGTGGCCATCCTTCGCCACACCTACTACCCATGACTTGAACTGCCAGGAAGCGCTGTCTCTTTTTTCGAGGCTGCTGTTGATGGTGCCTTCGTCAAATCCTTCGAGGTCCTTATATCTTTTTACAAATGCAGGATCGGGTTGCATGATAAGTGTATTAGGGTATTTTCTTATCCAGGCGCCCAGGCGCATTTGTTCGGATGGTATCTCCCGTAATGCCATTCCTTTCAGCGGGCCGGCAATGGCAATACCGCTCACCTGCCGCCACCAGCTTTTGGTATCCTCGTCTTCAAACATGGCATTAAAATGATCCATGCCCACCAGGCGAAAGCGCTGGTACCGCCTGTTCACAAAGGGACTGAATACCCGGCCCGTTCTGCAAACCGAACAATACGTGATCATGACCGGCTCGCCACCCACCGTGTCCAGAACCTGGTGGTGATACCCGATGATCTCAATGGGATATGCTTTTGCCTCTGCACCCAATGCAACTCCAATAATGAGCTTGTTGCTGTCGATCGTATTTGTTGCGGCTGTTGCCAGTATTTTATGTTGCGGCTGAATGAACATTTTATCGGCCAGGAATTTAAAATTGAACATATAAAAAACAGCGCCGTATACTAACACAAAAATGCCCAGCAATATCTTCTTCCACCATTTGCCGTGGCGAAAAACATAAAACATGGCGGGCACAAACAGGATCAACCCCAGTATTCTGAACAACCAGATATAATTATTGAGGAAATAAGCAATACTGATCGTATTTGCTTTCTGGCTGCCGGGAAAGGGCATAATGAAGTATACACGAAGTATCTCGATAGCAAGCAAAATTAAAAGTCCGGTAATAAGCAGTAAGGTTCGTTTCATGGAATAAATGTACAGGTTTTACCATTGTGCATTGAATGTTGAACATTTTATAAATACTCAATACCCAATGTACAACGATCAATGTTCAACAGGCTCCCATTACCCATCAGAGCCTCTCCAGCATATCCACCACTCCTTCCCGCTTAAGGATAAGATAACCCAGGCGGTCGTTGCTGATGCCTTCTTTTAAGTGGTAGCTGAAAAGAAGCTGCCCATCGGCAACCGATGTTTCAAAATACTTAAAGCTGATGTTGGGATATTTTTTCAGTTCTTCCCCGATCTCGTATAAATGCGTGGAGAGGATGAATAATGAGTTCTTTATTTTAAGCAGGCCTTCAATAACAGCACTGCTGCATTTCATGGCATCCTGTACGTTGGTGCCTTTGAAAAGTTCGTCGATCAGTATCAGCCATTTTTTCCCGTTGTTTATTTTCTGGATGGTGGCCTTGATGCGTTGCACTTCATTATAAAAATAACTTTCGCCCCGGGAGATATTGTCCATCACGTTGATGTTGCTGAGCATTCCATCAAAAAAAGTAAGTTTCATGTTCTGCGCCGGCACGCCCATACCAATGTGTGCTAAAAACACCGAAATGCCCACCGATTTTATGAAAGTGCTTTTGCCCGCCATATTGGCCCCGGTTAAAAAGAGAAAATT
>DAOQRQ010000408.1:0-1810 GCA_035355815.1 Ferruginibacter sp.
CATCCAAGAATGAAGCACTGATCAACCGGGTATACAGAACTGTAATACAAATGCCTGCTTGATCTGCATGCTTACTATGAACCCGTTTATAATTGACAGCAGGCGGTTATTTAGTAAAGCCCGGAATATGGAGTTGGTAAGAACAGTTTTGTAATAAGCATTAAGGTCAGGCGTTGTTTAACGGGTATGCTTTCTATCCCGGTACAGCAGGGCTTTAAGAGCTGATGCAACTGTTCTCCGCTTCTAAAAATAATTGCCTGCTTTATTCGTTTTACCTCTACATTTGTGATTGCATTTTTCAAAAATGCCCTGGTGAACACTTAAATATCTTCTGTGTCGAAACATGTTAACAAGGTAACGGCAGCCGGGCTGCTGGTTGCATTAGGAATTATCTACGGCGATATCGGTACCTCTCCGCTCTACGTTTTTGATGAGATCATTCACGGTAAGGTCATTAATGAACTTCTCATAGTTGGTTCATTAAGTTGTATCATATGGACACTTACCCTTCAAACGACGATCAAATATGTTATCCTCACTTTGCAGGCCGATAACAGGGGAGAAGGGGGAATATTCTCTTTATATACTCTTGTACGACGCAGGCAAAAGTGGCTGGTATTGCCCGCTATGATCGGTGGGGCTGCCCTGCTTGCCGATGGTATGATAACTCCTCCGATCTCTGTTACATCTGCTATTGAAGGTCTTCGCATCACCAGCACGTTCAGTAATATACAGGAGTCGACCATTGTATATATAGTGATTGGAATTCTTGCCATCTTATTTTTTATGCAGCAATTTGGAACCAATTCCATCGGTAAACTATTCGGTCCCATTATGTTTACCTGGTTCCTGATGCTGGCCATATTGGGGTTGTTGCACATTACGGATAACTGGAGTGTTTTTAAAGCCCTCAATCCCTATTATGCATTTAAGTTTTTAAGCCAGTATCCCGGTGGATTCTGGTTACTGGGCGCCGTTTTTCTTTGCACCACTGGTGCTGAAGCATTGTACAGCGACCTTGGCCACTGCGGACGTGGAAATATCCGCATATCGTGGATCATGGTAAAATCCTGTTTGCTGATTACTTATATAGGCCAGGGTTCCTGGCTTCTTCAAAATCAAATGGGACAGGTGTTTACCGGCAAAACATTCTACGCACTGATGCCTGCCTGGTTTCAGATACCGGGTATCATCATAGCAACCGCTGCTGCCATTATCGCCAGCCAGGCCTTGATCAGCGGTTCTTTCACGCTTATCAGTGAAGCTATCCGGTTGAACCTGTGGCCTAAAATGAAGATCAATTATCCAACAGAAGCCAGGGGACAGTTATTTGTTCCCGGCATAAACACCCTTTTATTTGTAGGCTGCTGCGGTATCGTATTGTACTTTAAAACTTCCGGGGCCATGGGTGCTGCATACGGACTTGCCATCACGTTGTGTATGCTGGCTACCACCATACTGGTTGCCAACTTTATGGTGCTGCACCGGGTAAAATCAGGGCTGATATATCTGTTCCTTGCAACCTTTTTAACCATTGAACTTAGTTTCTTGATCGCCAATCTTGATAAGTTCCCTCATGGTGGGTATGTTACATTAGTAGTTGGTGGCGGTTTGTTTGCCGTGATGTATATATGGTACCGGGCAAGAAAGATCAAGAACCGCTACGTGGAATTTGTGCGACTGGAAGAATATGTACCCAAACTGGAAGAACTTAGTAACGATACATCGGTGCCGAAGTATGCCACACACCTGGTATACCTTACCAGCGCCAATAATCCAAAGGAGATAGAACACAAGATCATTTATTCGA
>DAOQRQ010000408.1:1910-3036 GCA_035355815.1 Ferruginibacter sp.
TACCTTACCAGCGCCAATAATCCAAAGGAGATAGAACACAAGATCATTTATTCGATACTGAGCCGTAAACCTAAGCGGGCCGATATATTTTGGTTCATACACGTTGATACCATGGATGACCCATACACCTGTGAGTATTCGGTGGAACATATCATTCCCAATGATATCATCCGGGTTGAATTCAGGCTTGGCTTCCGCATGCAGCCACGCATCAACCTGATGTTTAAAAAAGTGGTGGAAGACCTGGTGGCAAACCGGGAAGTGAATGTTACCAGCCGGTATGAAAGTCAGCAGCGTAATAACGTGGTGGGCGATTTTAAGTTCATCGTACTGGAAAAATTCCTGAGCCAGGATAACGAACTGCCTTTCTTTGAACGCATCATCATGAAACTTTATTTCTGGCTGAAAGAGATATCTCTCAGTGAGGAAAAGGGATTTGGCCTGGAACAGAGTATGGTGAAGGTGGAGAAATTCCCCCTCATCATATCACCTGTAAGTAATTTAAAACTGCAGCGTGTTTATATTGATGAGGATAATTGATCCGCTTCAGTAAATCTTATTGTATGCAATCCATCTCCGCGGCAGACCTTAAAAAGAAGATCGACAAGGGCGAAAATTTTCAACTGATCGATGTACGGGAAGCGTATGAACACGAAGAGTTCAATATCGGCGGGCAACTGATCCCGTTGGGAGATATCGTTCGGCAGGCAGGTAAAATTGAAACCGGCAAGCCCGTTATTCTTTATTGCCGCAAAGGGATACGCAGCCAGGTGGCCATTCAGCGGCTGCAGGAGAAATTTCATCTTACCAATCTCATCAACCTTATTGGCGGAACGGAGGCGTGGAGGAAACAGTTTGATGTTTGAGGTTTGAAGTTTGTGGTTAGAGAGAGAATAGCTATTTTAACAGTTGCTTATAACATCAAACTTCAAACCCGAAACGAACCCTTGCTTCAACTTACTCTCTATATCATTGGCGGTATTGTGGTTCTTTCCATCCTGGCATACCTGCTGCAGGAGAAATTCATTTTTAAACCGGAGAAGTTAAAACAAGACTTCGTTTATAAATACGATGCGCCTTTTGAAGAATTGTTCTTTGACGTGGAGCCGGGCGTTCGCATCAACGG
>DAOQRQ010000409.1:0-2976 GCA_035355815.1 Ferruginibacter sp.
CAACACCCGGTCCGCCGCCGCCATGCGGAATGGCAAATGTTTTGTGCAGGTTCAAATGACAAACATCAGCACCGATCATACCCGGGCTGGTCAATCCCACCTGTGCATTCATATTGGCGCCGTCCATATAAACCAGCCCGCCGTTATCGTGAATGGTCTTGCATATTTTTTTAATGCCTTCCTCAAATACGCCGTAGGTACTTGGATACGTAATCATCAGTGCAGCAAGATTGTCTTTATGCTCCAGCGCTTTTTCTTTCAGGTCTTTAATATCAACAAGACCCTCTTCGGTACTTTTTATCACTACCACTTTCATACCCGCCATGATGGCACTGGCAGGATTGGTTCCGTGAGCCGAGATCGGGATCAGTACAATATTGCGATGGCTTTCATTTCTTGCAGCGTGATAAGCCCTGATGGTGAGCAGGCCAGCATATTCGCCCTGGGCGCCGCTGTTGGGTTGTAAAGAGCAGGCAGCAAAGCCGGTGATCTTGCTTAAATATTCTTCAAGCCTGGAAATGATGTACTGGTATCCTTTTGTTTGAGATGCCGGCGCAAAGGGATGAATACTGCTGAACTCCGGCCAGCTTACCGGGATCAGTTCAGTAGCGGCATTCAGTTTCATGGTGCAGCTGCCGAGGCTGATCATTGATGTATTCAGACTCAGGTCTTTGTTCTCCAGCGATTTGATATAACGCATCATTTCACTTTCACTGCGGTGGGTATTGAAGACAGGATGCGTTAAATAAGAAGAGGTTCTTTGTAATCCATTCAGCTTGCCAAACAAAGCATCTGCTTCATCAAAAGATAAAGAGATACCGTTTGATGCAGCTTCTTTAAAAATGGCATTCAGGTTCTTCTCTGTTTCGCCGATATAGTTAGAAGCTACTTCATCAATAGATAAACTTACAGAGCCGTTTGCGTGGTAATGAAAATTCGCCTTGTTCTTATCGGCGGCATTTTTAAATGCATTCACATCTGCAACTTCAAACGTGAGGGTATCGAAGAAATCACTGTTGATAACGTTCACGCCATTGCTTTGCAATGCTTTTGCGATGGCAGCTGTAAGAATATGGATTCGCTGTGCGATCTTCTTCAGTCCATCCGGTCCGTGATAAACGGCGTACATGGCGGCCATATTGGCCAGTAACGCCTGGGCGGTACAGATATTCGACGTAGCTTTTTCTCTTTTGATATGCTGTTCTCTTGTTTGCAGCGCCATGCGCAGCGCCCGGTTATTCTGTGCGTCAATGCTTACGCCGATGATGCGGCCGGGCATGCCTCTTTTAAATTCATCTTTTGTTGCAAAGAAGGCTGCATGCGGACCGCCATAACCCAGCGGAACACCAAAACGCTGTGCCGAACCAACGGCCACATCAGCGCCCAATTCACCGGGAGGAGTTAATAAAGTAAGCGCAAGCAGGTCGGTAGCCATTACCACATAACCATTTACTGCATGAACATTATTTATGAAACTGCGGTAGTCTTCTACAGAGCCAATACTGTTTGGATATTGTAGGATGGCGCCGAAATACGTTTCATCCAGCGATGCTGTTTTATAATCGCCGTGTACCAGCTGAACGCCGATGGGTGTGGCACGGGTTAGTAACACTTCTTTTGTCTGTTCAAAAATATTGGTATCTACAAAGAATTTCGGGGAAGAGATGATTTCACTTTTATTCTTGTGATGGAAAAGCATGGCCATGGCTTCGGCGGCAGCAGTGGCTTCATCCAGTAAGCTGGCATTGGCCAGTTCCAGGCCGGTAAGGTCGCAAACCATGGTTTGAAAGTTGAGCAGGCTTTCCAAACGGCCTTGTGAAATTTCGGCCTGGTAAGGCGTGTACTGTGTATACCATCCCGGGTTCTCAAAAACATTGCGTAAGATCACGCTGGGGGTGATGGTATTGTAATATCCCTGGCCGATATAGGTTTTATAAACTTTATTCTTTGCAGCGATCTTCTTCAGTTCATCCAGGTATTCAAATTCTGTTTGTGCTGCCGGAAGCTTCAACGGTTTTTTTAAGCGGATGGATTCCGGAACGGTCTTGCTGATGAGTTCATCCATCGATTGCACACCAATGGTTTTAAGCATCAACCTGGTTTCATCGTCATTAGGGCCAATATGCCTGCCTGCAAATTCGTACTGTTGTTGTTCGAAAAGATTCATATAGTCGTATTGAAATTTCTTTTTTAAGGAATGATAGGTGGCGCAAATTTACGATAACACAACAAGATTTAGCGCTAATAAGTTTACTACATTTGGCCTGTGGAAAAAGGGCGTTTGGCAGTCAATAACTTAATCAAATGGGAGAGGATATTTTACATAACTGGGAAAAAAAATCGGCCGACCACCAAAAGCAGTATAAGCAGTTTTTGAACCGGGCCGATAAGAACAAAGTGCTGAAAGCCTTGCCTGAACTGCATGAAGAAGCCTTTTCAAAAGTAGATTGCCTCCAATGTGCCAACTGCTGCAGGAACTACTCACCCCGGTTCAAGACACCCGACATTAAACGTATTGCCAAATATTTGAAGATGAAGGAAGGGGATCTTATCAATACCTACCTGTATGTAGACAGTGAGGGCGATTATGTTTTAAGATCCAAACCTTGCCCCTTCCTGGGAGCAGATAATTTCTGCAGCATTTATGAAGCAAGGCCATCTGATTGCCGGCGTTTCCCTTATACCGATGAGGATGTGTTGCTTAAACGGCAGCAACTTACTTTAAAGAATTCCAGCTTTTGCCCGATCGTTTATTATGTGCTGGAGAAACTTATTTTGAAGTAAGTTCTGTATATGCTGCACCCAACGGTCTTTCAATACCTCCTCCTTTCCATTCAGGTGAGCCGGGTATTGCTGTTGCCTTTACGATCTCTTCTTTTGTTTTACCTGCTTTTATTTCTGATTCGGTGAATTTTAAAACATTGCCCAGGTAATCACCGAATGCTTTCAGGTCTTCGGCTTTTGTAAGAACGTCGT
>DAOQRQ010000410.1:0-2963 GCA_035355815.1 Ferruginibacter sp.
TAAAGACCAGTTGCCCACACCAGAGCTGAATGAATTCATTAAACTGGAAAAATTAAGGGGATCTGAAATGCTGAATACCCTGCTGGTAGAACGGTATAACCGGGATGCCATTCCTGTTTCGGTACTCATACTTACCATTATTGGCGCCGTGCTGGCTTCCCGTAAGATAAGGGGCGGCAGCGGTTTTCACCTGGCCATCGGGGTCATCATCAGCGTACTTTATATCCTCTTCAGCCGGTTCTCCATTGTATTTGCCACCAAGGGAAATTTTACCCCGCTGCTGGCAGCATGGACGCCCAATATCCTCTTTGGCATACTGGCATTTTACCTGTATAAGCAGGCTCCCAAGTAGATTTTTTTCTTCTTCATTTCTCATAAACTTTCCTTTAAAACTTTTGTTTAGGAGGCGTATCCATCGTAATTTTAGGCGTCTTAAAAGTACGGTTGCAACCCACTCATTACAGGCCGGAAAGCAATCCCACAAAGGCATAACTAAATTCACGGCAAATAATTTTTCATTCATTATAATAAAGAGATCATGGGTATCATTAAAGACAGGTTTAAAGAGAAAGCAGACGCAGTTGCATTGGAAATAAAAGACCTTTTGAAAGAACACGGAAATAAAGTGATCGGCGAAGTAACCCTTAGCCAGATATACCAGGGTATGCGTGGAATGACCGGGCTTGTATCTGAAACTTCCTTACTGGATGCACAGGATGGGATCCGTTTCCGGGGTTATTCTATCCCGCAGTTAAGGGAGAAACTTCCCAAAGCGCCTGGCGGAACAGAACCATTACCGGAAGGATTATTTTACCTGATGCTGGTGGGGGATCTGCCGAGCGAAGATGATGTGCAGCACCTGAGCAGCGTGTGGCAACGCAGGAGCCATGTACCTAATCATGTATTTGCAACCATTGAAGCATTGCCGGTAAGTACACATCCTATGACACAATTTGTGGTTGCCATCATGAGCCTTCAAACAGAAAGCCAGTTCTCCAAACGCTATTCTAAGGGAATGAGCAAGAAAGAATACTGGGATGCGGTATTTGATGATTCGATGGACCTTATTGCAAGATTACCACGTATCGCTGCCTATATCTATCGCCGCAAATACAAGAATGGGGAACATATTCAGCCAAATGGCTTGCTCGACTGGTCGGGTAATTTTGCACACATGATGGGTTATGAAGACGAAAGTTTTCACGAACTGATGCGTTTGTACATGACCATCCATGCTGATCATGAAGGAGGAAACGTTTCGGCGCATACTACCCACCTGGTTGGCTCTGCACTAAGTGATCCTTATCTCAGTTTTGCCGCTGGTATGAATGGCTTGGCTGGTCCGTTGCATGGACTGGCAAACCAGGAAGTGATAAAATGGATCTATGAGCTGCGGGAAGAGATCGGTACTGAGCTTCCTTCCAAACAACAGATCGAAGAATACGTTAAGAAAACATTGAGCGAAGGAAAAGTGGTTCCGGGATACGGGCATGCCGTGTTGCGGCAAACAGATCCACGCTTCACCGCCCAGATGGAGTTTGGTAAAAAACACATGCCCGATGATCCGTTGGTACAAACCGTTTGGAATATTTACGAAGCGGTTCCACCGGTATTGGGATCCATTGCTAAAATAAAAAATCCATGGCCCAATGTAGATGCACACAGCGGGTCATTGCTGGTGCACTATGGTTTTGTAGAATATGAATTCTATACCGTTTTGTTTGGGGTATCAAGGGCATTGGGCGTGCTGGCAAGCCTTTGCTGGGACAGGGCCCTGGGCTTTCCGCTGGAAAGACCAAAATCGGTAACAACACAGTTGGTAAAAGACTGGCTGGCCGGAAAAGAAGAGATCTGGGAAGGATAAAACACCTGTCATAATAGTATTGAAAACCGGGACTTGTTTCCGGTTTTTTTGTTAATTTGAGCGCTCAAAAAATTTACAAATGAAAAGAATAATGGTTGCTGTGCTGTCGCTTTTTTTGTGTGGTTCAGTTGTTGCACAGGCAGGCAAACCCGGTGTTGCTGCTAAGGCCAATCCGCATTTGAAAGTATTTTACCAGGCAGCAAACAGCGGCGATGTGGGTACGGCCATATCGGCACTTAATTATTATGTGGCCGAACAGGGTGCCAACACAGTGTACGAGGATACGCTTGCTATGCTGTACATGCAGCAGGGTGCTTATGTGCAATGTTATTTCTGGGCCGATAAAAGATCAAAAGTAAAGCCAGATGATAATGCCCTGATGGAAATGAAAGGCATTTGTCTTGATAAACTGCAGCAGCCCAAAGAAGCCATTGCAATTTTTGAAAAACTGTATAGTAAAACACAAAGCCCTTATCATGCATATAAACTGATGGAATTGCAGTATGGGATAAAAAGACTGGCCGAATGCTTAGCTACCGCCATCAATGTAGAGAAACAGACCTTTAAACCCGACTTAACCATGACCTATAATGTAGGTGAGCAAACAGGCCGCACCTACCTGCAGGCGGGGATATTTAATATACATGGTCTTGCGCTGTATGACCTCGACCGGAAGCCGGAGGCAAGACAGTATTTTGAAAAGGCCCTGGCGCTGGACAGTAATTTTTTACTGCCCCGACAGAACCTGGAAGCGATGAACAGTATTGAAGCCGAGGCAAATAAGCTGAAGAACGGAACAAACCCGCCAGCTGCTTCACCGGCTAATAAACAAGATTAAAAATTCATTTTGAACCAACGCATCCTGCCAGTATATTTGCAATCCATTTTGGGTTAGCTCAGTTGAGGCGTTCCGCCGTAAAGCGGGAAGGTCGTCGATTGGGAAAGTTCTTAATTAAAATACATGGGGGGTTAGCTCAGTTGGCTAGAGCGTCCCGCCGTAAAGCGGGAAGGTCGTCGGTTGGAAAAGTTCTTAATTAAAATAAAGGGGGGTTAGCTCAGTTGGCTAGAGCGTCCCGCCGTAAAGCGGGAAGGTCGTTGG
>DAOQRQ010000411.1:0-2943 GCA_035355815.1 Ferruginibacter sp.
CTTACTGCGGCTTTGTTTACGGTCTTTAACACCCGCAGTATCAAGGCTGCCACGTACAATATGGTAACGTACACCGGGAAGGTCCTTAACCCTGCCACCACGTATCAATACAATAGAGTGCTCCTGCAAATTGTGCCCTTCACCCGGAATATAGGCAATAACCTCGATCTTATTGGTGAGCCTTACTTTAGCTACTTTACGCAAAGCCGAGTTTGGCTTTTTAGGCGTGGTTGTGTATACCCTTGTACAAACACCACGGCGTTGCGGACAGCTATCCAGGGCCCTGGATTTGCTTTTGGCTTTAATTACTTCTCTTCCTTTTCTTACTAATTGTTGTATTGTAGGCATTTGGTACCTTTTATTTTTAGGACGGCAAAGGTAGGGTTTATCATTTGATTTCAGAAAATTAAACCTAAAAAAAATCAATTTTTATTCACATAAAACAAGAAAACCGCCCTTGCAGGGCGGTTTGTGGATATTTAAGTTCATTAAAGGTCAGATCTTGTACATCCAGCCATGGTTATCAGCTATTTGACCATAACGGATGGCGTTTAGCTGCTGTTTCAGTTCGGGGGCCGTTCTCCAGTTTTCCACATCAAAGGTCATGGTAAAGTCCTTATACCGCAGCTCTTTTATGAGGGAAATGGTGGCAGCAGTACCTGTACCAAATACTTCGTAGAGAACACCGGCCTTGTAAGCGTCAATGATATCGTCAATACTCAGGTTTCTTTCTTCCACATCAAATCCCATCTCCTTCAGCAGGGCTATTGAACTATCCCGGGTAACTCCCGCCAGTATTGTTCCCGACTCCAGTCCTGGAGTGATCGCTTTATTGCCAATAATGAAGAACACGTTCATCGTTCCGCATTCCTGAACATATTTGTGTTCAAATGCATCCATCCACAAAACCTGGTCGTATCCTTTTAGCTTGGCCTGTGCGGTGGCGTACATGGCCGCCCCGTAATTACCCGCGGCTTTTGCATAACCAACGCCCCCGGGTGCAGCTCTTACATATTGCTCTTCTACATAAATACGCATGGGTGCACTATAGTAAGGGCCGGTTGGGCTAAGGATTATGAGGAATTTATACTTTTCACTCGGCCGAACGCCGATCATTTCATCAGAACTGAACATGAAAGGGCGGATATAGAGCGAATGGTCAGCCTGCTGCGGTATCCAGTTTCTGTCCAGTTCTATCAGCAATCGCATACCTTCCATAAATAACTCTTCGGGTACCTGGGGCATCTGCATCCGCTCAGCCGAAGCGTTGAACCGTTTAAAATTATCGAAGGGACGGAAAATGTGGGTTTCTCCATTTTCATTTTTGTAAGCCTTTATGCCTTCAAATATCGCCTGTCCGTAGTGTAAAGCTGCCAGGGATGGTTCCAGCAACAACGGCTGGTAGGGTTTGATCTCTGCATTCTTCCATTCACCGTCTTCAAAATCCACTTCCAGCATATGATCGGTGAAGTATTTACCAAAGGGAATATTAACGAGGTTTATGTCTTTTAATTTGCTTCGTTCAACTTTCGTGATATTAATATTTCCTGCAGCAATCATAATCATTAATTTTACGGCAAAGAAACGAAAAAAACAAGATTTAACGGTGTTTTAATGAGTTTAGATAATATTCAACTTCCACCATTTGTACTGGGCAGTTTGTTCAATAGATCGTTGTACGAATTGAAGCCGGCTGCCGAGATTACCGCAACAGGCGCTATTTCATTCTTAGGAGAAAATAAGCGAAGAATTGCAATACTTGTCAGTTCTCCGGATTCTATTTACCTGGCTGATGATGAGTTGAGTTTTTTGCTGGGAATATTAACTGCCTGCAAACTCAGTATGATGGATATTGCATTGATCAACGTTTCAAAAAACACCGGGTTGTCTTACAGCGATATTGCAGACCAGGTAAAAGCAGAAAAAGTATTTTTATTTGGCATAGATCCGGACATATTAAACCTGCCACTTAAATTCCCGCACTACCAGTTACAGCATTATAATAACCAGGTTTATCTTTCTTCAGAAGCGCTTGGTAAATTACAGACCGATAAGCAGGAGAAATTGAAATTATGGAATAGTTTAAAGAAGGTTTTTTCCTTCGATTAATTTCTTACAAATGGAAAACTTGATTTTTGCAACCAATAACCAGAATAAAGTAGATGAAGTAAGAGCCGTATTGAGTAAAAAATTCAATATCCTTCCCCTGAAAGAGGCAGGTATTGATATTGACATCCCGGAGCCGCATGATACATTGGAAGAAAATGCCTCGGAAAAATCGAGAACCATATTTAACCTTACAGGCAAGAATTGCTTCAGCGAAGATACCGGCCTGGAAGTACAGGCCCTGGGTGGCGAGCCTGGTGTAAAAAGCGCCCGCTATGCCGGTGAGAACAGGAGTTTTGATGCCAACGTTGATAAACTGTTATATAACTTGAAAGAAGTTGCTGACAGAAAAGCCCGTTTCAGAACAGTCATTTCGTTGCTGCTGGATGAGAAGGAATATTATTTTGAAGGGATTTGTAATGGCAGGATAAGTCCTGAAAGAAAAGGGAATAATGGTTTTGGATACGATCCTGTTTTTATCCCGGATGGGAGTGAATTGACCTTTGCAGAGATGGACATGAAGGAAAAGAACAGGTACAGCCACCGTAAGAAAGCAATGGAGAAACTGATCTCTTTTTTAACCAATCAATAAGCCCGTAACCATATGGCCAGAATAAAAATTGAAGTACCCGAAAACACCATGGCCTCATTCCATATACCTGTGCGTATCACAGATATCAATTATGGAAACCACCTGGGCAACGATGCTTTTGTACGTATTCTGCACGAAGCAAGAATGCAATGGCTGCATCAATATGGTTATACCGAATTGAATATTGAAGGAACGGGCCTGATCATGAGCGACCTGGCCGTTGAATTTAAGAGCGAATCCTTTTA
>DAOQRQ010000412.1:0-2910 GCA_035355815.1 Ferruginibacter sp.
AAACACTGGATCGATGACTGCTGGTTATGGTTATATAAAGGAGCCTGGCAGGAATGGGACATCACGGAAATTGAAATGGCCATCCCTATGAGTCCGGACCAGGTGATAAAAAAACGCCACGGCATCTTCATACATCAATCGCAAAAAGACAGCGTACCCTTCCAGGGAAGCGACGACCGGGAGTTCTGGCAGCGTGCCGAAGAACGCAATGCCAATACCGCTAAACTATACGCCCAGCTTGGCCTTACCCAATATGCTGCAATGGAAGCTTTTGTGAGGTGGAAATTTTAATACGCAGAATTTTGCCGGATTTTGGTTATCTTGAATCCCATTATTTATTCATCCAACCCGGCAATGAAGAAATTTTTACTACTGCTCTTTATTCTGGTTTTTATTACCACAGTAAAACTGCATGCGCAATCCTGTTTTAATGTAGCGGCAGGCAATGATACAACCATCTCCTGCTTACAAACATGTCTTGACCTGAAAGCAAGAATACCTGATGTGCGGACCACGGATGACTATTCGGTAGTTCAAATACCTTATACCCCTTTCCCATTCATCAATGCTTCCGGGATTGAGTTCAATCCGGTTTATATCGACGATGAGTTCTCTTCTGTGATCAATCTGCCATTTACATTTTGTTATTATGGCCAGAATTATACCCAATGCGTGGTTGGCACAAATGGAGTTATGACCTTTGACCTGTCCAATGCAAATCAATATAATGACTTCGTGATCCCTCCCGGGATACAGATCCCGAGTTCAACCTACCCGAGGGCAATGATTATGGGGCCCTTTCATGATATTGATCCGCAGAATGGTCAACAACCTTATGACAGGAGAATGGAATACATAATAGAAGGAACTGCGCCCTGCAGAAAATTTGTTCTCAACTTTTACCGTATTCCTTATTTTGGCTGCGATTCATTTAATATCGTTACGCAACAAATGATACTGTATGAAGGGACCGGTATCATTGATATGTTCCTGGAAAGAAAACCTATTGCCTGCGGGGGCAGTACCAACAATGGACGGGCCATTATGGGTATACAGAACTGGGACCAGGATAAAGCAAGGTGGGTACCAAACAGGAACAATGCAGTATGGGCCTCAAACAAGGAAGGCTGGCGCTTTGTTCCAAGCGGAACAACATCACTGCTGGATAGCGTATCGATCTATAAAAACGGGGTATGGATCAAATCAGGCACTACAGTGAGTTTGGGAAATGGAGAACTGGAAGCAACTTTTCCAAATATATGCCAGCCCGAAGACAGCATGAGTTATGTAATACGTGCCTTTTACAGGCAATGCGATAATCCGATTGTGCAGACAGAAGGATCGGATACCATCATCGTGTACAGGGCGCTTGACCCGGTTACCGCCAACCTCGTTGACCCTCTTTGCAACGGCAGTATGGGTACTATCACCGTTACGGCGCCTGTTGGTGCAAATATTGAGTATTCGATCAATGGGGGTGCAACCTGGCAAACCTTACCCTCCTTCAATGTTAGCCCCGGCACTTATACCATTCTTGCAAGGCTCACCGGCAGTCCATGTATAAGTTCCAGCAGCTTTACCATTACAGCGCCTCCTGTTCTTAATGCACTCAGTAATACAGCGAACGCCAGCTGTGCGGCTAAAGATGGAAGCATTAGCATTACGGCAAGTGGTGGTACACCTGCTTACCAGTATTCAATTGATAACGGAGTTACTTACCAGGCATCCAACCTGTTTCTGAATTTAGCACCGGGCAATTACAGTGTACGGGTTAAAGATGCCAATAACTGTATTGCCATATCCCCCACTGTTATTTCTTTAAACGATACCATGCGGCTCGACCTGGGTACCGACAGCACCATCTGTTTTGGAAGCAGTATCATCTTATTACCACAAACAAACCCACAAACAGATACGTTCCGGTGGACACCGGCTGCAGGATTGAATTACGATACAGCAAAGAACCCCATCGCTACACCTAACGATACCATAAAATATTATCTGCTTGCAAAATGGGGCATCTGCCAGCGTATAGATTCCATTACAATTAACATACTTCATAAGCCGGTTGCCAATGCCGGTAAAGACACTACCGTTTGCTATAAAACAAATGCCTTGCTGCTGGGTAATGCAACTAACTTATCGGGTACGGTAAATTATTTATGGTCGCCACCCGATTCATTGAATACTCCCAATGCAGCAACCACCATTGCACGGATAGATACCACAAGAAAATTCACACTTACCGTAACCGATAATTACGGATGTAACTTCAGCGTAAGCGACAGCATGTGGGTGTATATGATGCCCCCGCTTGTGGTACATGCAGGCAATGATACCAATGCGATTTTAGGAAGGCCGCATCAACTGCTGGGCAGCGGCGGAACCAATTATGTATGGAGCCCGGCCGGGCCGTTGAACAGCCCCTTCATTGCAAAACCGCTGGCAACATTGTACAACGATACATACTTTACCGTGGTGGTTACCGATTCTATTGGCTGTTCCGCCTCCGATGGCGTGTTCATCAAAGTATATGAAGGGCCCATGTATTATGTACCCAATGCCTTCACACCAAATGGCGATGGACTGAATGATGTATTCAGGCCCATACCGGTGGGTATAAAAAGCACTACGTCATTCCGGGTATTCAACCGCTTTGGCGAACTCATGTTCCAGACCAATAAATGGCTGGAAGGATGGGACGGTATGTACAAAGGGAAGAAAGCCCTGGGCGGTACCTATACCTGGATGATAAAAGGAATTGACAAGAACGGGAAAGTAGTGGAGATGAGCGGTACGGTGATTCTTATTCAATAAAGCGAGTAGTTAATTAAGAATTAAAAATTAAGAATTAAAAATTGGACAGATCAGGGTTAATGCCAGTATAACTGTTTTTGACCGAAGGAATTT
>DAOQRQ010000413.1:0-2890 GCA_035355815.1 Ferruginibacter sp.
CCCTGCAGGTCATAGATCTCATTTGGATGAAAGGGATGCATGGCTTCTGCTTCAGCAATCACCTTCTCCGACCGGTCGAACTGCCCTGCATACATGGTAAATTCTGCATACAATAATCTTTTGGGGAAATTGATCAGGCTGCTGTCATACAGATAACCGAGTTGTTCCAGTATCACCCGGTTTTTATAAATGGCAGTGCCCGCATCAACAACATTTAACCTTGCATTGGCATTACCCGGGTCAAACTGAACTGACCTGGTATAATACGGGAAAGCTTGTTTTTTTGATCCGGCCCATACATATATGTCTCCGATCTTATTATATATTTCAGCCCTTATTGGGTTTTCAGATAAAAGTCCGGCTGCCCTGTTCAGGTATTTGATACCATCCTTTCTTGGCAGATAAACCGCTTCTGCCAAAGAAATATTTTCTTTGGTGCCGGGTATCATGTACTTCGGTGACAAGGTGATGGTTGCATCAAATTTACTTATCACTTGCGGAATTCCCGTACCTGTCCTGTCAAAAGCCAGGTCATCACTTTGGCCCAGTTTTTCATATATCTCATGATCTATGAAAACTTCTTTATTCAATTTAGGAAACCAGATGAGTGTGTCGAAATACTTGTACATGGCATCCTGTTCAGCATGATCATATAGTAACAATCCCAGTTTATAGTTCCATTCGCCGTTACCCGGATACTTTTCAATGGTTCGCCGGTAAAAGGCATTCAATTCCTTGTACGTTACCTCTTCATTGATGCCGGCATAAGATTGAATCACATTTTCAGCCTGGGTATAACGGCCCATTTTCTCCATCAGCTGCCACAGCTTAATATAGCCTCCCAGTTGTTCGGGATATGCATCGATGATGTCTTTATAGAATATTTCAGCCTCATCAAAATGGTTCCATGCTTCATATACATGGGCTATAAAATAAAGGTCTTCCTCCTGCCGGTAGTAAGAGCCTTTATAGAATTGTTCAAAACAGGCATGCTCATAGGGATAAACGGCGCTTTTGGCTGCAGAGTCCACATAATGATTAAAAGTTGTATCAGTAAGGTAATAATCAATGGCGTACTGAAAATAGATCTCCGCTTCTTCCCAGTGCTGCTGATCGAAATAAATTTTGCCTATGTAATGAAATACAAGCGGGTTCCCGGCATCAATGGCAATTATTTTTTTAAGGATCCGCAACGCATTTGCATAATGTTTCTGGTCATATTCCTTGATGCCCCAGTAGAAAAAAGCCATAAAGTCCCTCTCGTCAAGCTTTGCTGTGTCTATATCACATATCATTGGCCTTGATGGCCCCATTACAATAGAAGAAAACACAGAAAGCCAGGTATTCCCATCAAAATGATATCCTTTTTTCCGGAGATCGGCCTCATAAAAAAAAGAATCGGCGGCAGCATAATTGGTTGTATTCAGGTACACAAAACCCAGCCGCTCAAAGGGTAAAAAATGCCGGTCATTGATATCAATGGCCTTGCGGTAATCTTCTTCTGCATACAGCAGGTTACCCGATCGTTCGTTGAGCAAACCCTGGTTGATGGTGGTATTATGATTGTTCGGTTGCAAACTGTCGGCCTTTTTATTAACGGCGAATCCTTTTTCAAACTGGTTCGTCAAAGCATATAAACCGCTCAGGTTGCTCAGCGGTATTGCCCAGGTATCGTTCCGGCGAATGGCCTCCCTGAAATTCTCTTCCGATTTAGTGTATTGCTTTTTCAGCATATACAGGATACCAAGTTCGTTGTAGATATACGGCGCTGTTTTTTCCAGCGCAAGCGCTTTTTGCTGTTCGGCAAGCGCCTTGTCTATCAACACGCCGGGGTTTGGACTAAGCGGAATTTTCAACCGAATGGTTACCCCGGTGAAGTAATGCCTTTTTACCCGGAGCATATTATAATAGAACCCCGAAGGATCTGTCAACCTCATGGCCAGTTCCAGCATCCTGGGATAAACATCGTATCCATTACTGGCAATATTGTAATACCGGCGCCGTTCCAGTTCGGCTGCATCTCCCTTCAGG
Organism: Ferruginibacter sp.; assembly: GCA_035355815.1. Classification (GTDB taxonomy): domain Bacteria; phylum Bacteroidota; class Bacteroidia; order Chitinophagales; family Chitinophagaceae; genus Ferruginibacter. The sequence continues at coordinate 2,032 of DAOQRQ010000413.1, forward strand.
TAACGGTTGATCACTTCCTGCACTTTATCATCAAAGGCCATCACCAGCATTTCATTGATACGACTTATTGCATCCGCACTGCTTTCCATGTCAGCCAGCAATTCATTCAGTTTTGCAACGCCATCTTTATCCGCTAAACTATCCCTGATTGTTTTCAGCAATCGAAACGGGATCTCTTTAGCAGGGTATTGATCTAACCCCAGGCTATCGACAAAGGTTTCCAGTCCCTGGTCTTTCAGCAACAACAGGAAATAATCATCTGCCATCATCCCGCTGATATTGCTGTTTAAAACAACAGGAGCCGGACTCAGTAAAACATGTGCTGCAGAGTCGAGACTTGCCTGTGATCTTACCCGTACGGCTTCTTCTGTTTCCACCCTGGCCAGTTCAAAATTATCGCCGCCCTTAAATACCGGTGTCTGTGTTTTTCCTTCCTGCTTAAGCACGGGGTCGTTGCTCATGTATTTTTGCAGGTAGTCTCTTATCTCTCCCATGGTTACAATGCCGTCTTTGCTTTCATCGGCCAATCCTTTTAAACCATTCACCAGGTAATACGAGAAGATTCCCCTGCCGCCTCCCCAATCCACTTTTTCATTCGATAATTGGTCGGCCTGGCTGGAAGCGATGCGTATCTCCTTTTCAGTTGCATTCAGCAGTTGTTGTCCTACCAATGCATTCACATTATCCCGGCCGGCCATTTTCCCCGAGTGGCATGCATCGGTGATCAGCACTACCCTTGCTTCGGTCTTTGCAGACAAGGTATTGGCGATCTCGTTAAGAAAGGTAACGCTAAGCGACATGCCCACATAACTTTCTATCGGTGTATTGTAACAGATCAGGTAGGCATTGTTGAACATGC
>DAOQRQ010000414.1:0-2880 GCA_035355815.1 Ferruginibacter sp.
CAGGTCGCCATGCCCGGAGAAATAAAAGAACACCAGATCATCCTTTTTGCAGGTTCGTGTAAGCCAGCGGATCGCCATGTGCACCGCACTTACGGTGGCGCTAGAGTCGGTGAGTAAGCGGATATTTTCTTTGGGAACAGAACCTCCGGCTTTGGATTGCAGGAAACCGGCAAATACCTCGGCATCCCGGTTGGCGAACTGAAGTTTACGCACATCGGGATCCTGGTAATCAGAAACGCCGATCACTACTGCATACACATTGCCTTTACCGGCTGCTGTATTTTGATTGGTTGTTTGGGCTGATACAGGAGCAACCAATAAAGCTGAAAGCAGCAACAGCAATAAATACCTGGTTGGTTTTGACCACATAGATTACAATATACTAAACATTCGTTGGTAAAGTATCCCGTCAATTATCACTATCCATACTTCGTGGAGTTCTTTTATTCCAGTTTTTTTTCTGTACGCTGTTTATAAGGGAACTCCACCGGTCTGTTTTACGTAACCCGGCCAGCAAGGGGTCGCCCTGTAAAACAAACCCATAGTTGAACCCCAGGCTGATGGCTTTGTTGAGCCAGCGGTACGCTTCAGCCGTATTCTTTTTAGCTGCATACAAACGTGCCAGTGTATAACTGGTAACGGCATCACCCGGATTAAACTGCAGGCTGGTCTTATAAAAAGAAATGGCTTTATCATAATTATGAGCCAATAAATTGAACTGCCCTCTTAAGCCGGCAATTTCCGGTAATGGGTATGGATTAATGGCTTCTGCTTCGTCTATTATTTTCAGGAACCGGTGAGATTGCCCGGCATACATACCGAATTTAGCAAGCAGTAACCGGCTGGAGAAATCGATCTGCTTTTTGTTGTACAGGTAATTGAGTTGTTCCATTGCTTTGCGGTTCTTATAAACAGCCGTACTCATTTCCACGATCTTCAGCCTTGTAGTGGCATTGGCAGTATCGAGACTTAATGCATTCTCAAAATAAGGCAATGCCATTTTTTTTGAACCGGCCCATACATAGATCTCGCCGATCTTAAAATTGATGGATGCCAGCGTTTCTTTTTCACCGATCAGTGCAGCAGTTCGTTTTAAATAGTGTATGCCGTCATACCGGGGTAATGAAACAGGCCGGGCAAAATACATTTGTTCACCGGTTCCGGGAATTTTAAAATGGGCAGGAACTTCAGCATGCAATTCCTGGGGATGATATTCATCAGAAACACCGGGCCCGATATCGAATACCAGGTCTTTGTAAGTCCACCGCTCAGATTTTTCCGGCATAAATACTTCCAGGTTGATGGTAGGGAACCATATGATTGTATCCTGGTAATTCCACCTGGTCTTTGCCTGGGCCCTGCTGTAAAGTAATAACCCCAGCTTATAATTCCATTCGCTGTTATCGGGATACTTCTCCAGCGCTCTCCGGTAGAAGGCATTCAACTCCCGGTAAACAGTATCGTTGGTATCCGATGCAAATCGTTTAATTACATTCTCAGCTTCGGAATACAATGATTGTTTTTCCAACAGTTGCCAGAGTTTCATGTACCCGCTTATATTGGCGGGATCTTTTTCTATGGCCTTCTTATAATAGAACGCCGCTTCATCCGGGCGATCCCAGTGTTCATGAACGGAAGCAATAAAAAAATAGTCTTCTTGCTGCCGGTAATAACTTGTATTAAACCGGTGCTCAAAACAGTCGTGCGGATAGGGATAACGGGCACTCCGGATCACTGAGTCCAGGTAATGTTTAAAGGAAGCAGGGTCTGTATAATTTTCCATGGCATACCGAAACATTAATTCCGCCTCTTCCCATTGCTGCTGTTCATAATAGACCTGGGCGAGGTAATGGTATACCAGGGGATTCTTTTTATCAAGAGCGATCACTTTTTTAAAACATTGTACTGCCAGTGGATTATTTTTTCCAAAAGTAGGCATACCGCCGTCTGCATTAACCGGACCCGTACCGAGGTTATAAAATGCCGACATTCCCATAGCAAAATATCCAAGCATGTCATCTGATCTGAGTGAATCAGTAAAGGAGCAAGAAGGCTGATACATTGGTGTCGCCGGTTGCTTATCCCTAGCTCCTCTCAGGCCATCTCCAATAAAATGATATTCTTTTTTCCGGAGGCTGGCCTCATAGAAAAAAGAATCGGCCAGCGCATACCGGGTGGTATTCGTGTACAATAAACCGAGGCCTTCAAAAGGCCCGTAATGGCGGGAGTTTATGTTGATTGCTTCCCGGTAGTATTCCTCTGCGTACAACAGGTTGCCCGACTTTTCATATGCATAGCCCATGTTTACTGTAGTGAGTTGTATACCTGCCTTCAGGCTGTCGGCTGTTTTACAGGCAGCAATTCCCTGTTCCGGCTTCCCGGTTGCAGCATACAATCCGCCCAGGTTTGCCCAGGGTAATGCCCATTCCGGCTTTTTTTTAATGGCTTCCTTATAATACTTTTCGGCTTCGGGGTATTTTTCTTTCATATCGTACAAAACACCCAGCTCATTGTATATATAAGCAGCATGCTTCCCCAGTTGCAATGCTTTTTTTTGTTCAGCCAGCGCCTTGTCAATGAGTGATTCCGGATATTCGGTAAGAGGTATCTTTAACCGCAATGCAACACCGGTGAAATAATGAAGTTTAACCTGCAGGATATTGTAATAAAAACTACCGGGCTCTGTGAGTTGTAAGGCTACGGCAAACATTCTTGGATAAACGTCGTACCCGCTGCTTGTAACATTGTAATACCTGCGACGTTCCAGTTCTGCCGCATCTCCTTTTAAATACTGGTTGATCACTTCCTGTGCCCGGTCGTCGAAAGCGATCACCAGGCTTTCCTTAAATCGTGTGAGGCTCTCTGCATCGCTTTCCAGGT
>DAOQRQ010000415.1:0-2864 GCA_035355815.1 Ferruginibacter sp.
GAGAAGAAGGAAAGAAAGCACCATATTCAGTTCGGCCTACAGCGCAGGAGTGCGGTACACCCGGGTTTTCAATAATGCCATGAGTGTGCGTGCCGGCGCCAATTACAGCCAGATAAATGAAAAATTCACGTTCAGCCAGGGCAACCTGGTACAGGTAACGTATATCATCGGCTCCAACGGCGATACACTGGGAAGTTACACCACCACCGGCACCCGTTACAAGACCACAGTCAATAAATACCGGAGTGTAGACATCCCCATAGCCATGGGTTATGAAGTGGGCAATGGTAAATGGCATGCCAACATCAATGCCGGTGTGGTGGTGAATATTTACAGCTGGCAAAAAGGCGATGTGCTGGATACCGCTTACAACCCGGTAAGCATTACTACCGGAAAAGGCTCTTCACCCTATCAATTCAAAACAAATGCAGGAGTAGGTTTTATCGGAGGCGTTTCTGTTTACTATAAACTCAACGACCGGCTTCACCTGATGGCTGAACCATACTTCCGGTACAATTTTTCTCCAATGAATAAAGACAATATCACTTTGAAACAAAAATATCAAACAGCCGGACTGAGAATAGGAATTCGTGTAGACCTGAAGTAACAGGCAGCACAAGACCATCATGAGGTATCTGGATAATGAACGGCCTTATAAAAAACTGAATGGAATGAACAGGAAAATAATCATATCGTTTTTAGCTGCAGGCTTGCTTGTATTAAGCGCCTGCCGGAAGAACACGGATGTGTTTGTACCCGATCCCGGGCAACTGAATGGGCCGGATACCGCATGGCAGGTTACCATTACCGCCGGCATGCCGGTCTCTGATCTCAAGAACAGTTTATTATTCACGCCTTACTTCGACAGCATTGAAGTAAACAGCAATATCGCAACCATCAATACGCCTTTTGGTGTGCAGGTTAATTTTCCTCCCAACAGTTGCGTAAGTGCAGCAGGAATTCCCATAGCAGGCAAAGTGCAGGTAGAACTGATGGTGCTGAAGAAGAAAGGAGATATGATACGCATGAACAGGCCTACCACCAGTTTCGACAGCTTGCTGGTTACCGCAGGTGAGTTATTCATCCGTCTGAAAAAAGAAGGCGCCCCCGTATCGCTTGCTCCCAATGCAAAAATAAATATCCGCTATTCCGACCTGCCTACCAACCAGGCCATGAAATTATTTTTTGGTGATGAAACAAACGCCCAGCTTTTTACCTGGCTTCCCAACCAGGACCTGTCGAATAATTTTGTAACCCCGGGTACGCAGGTGTATGAGATATATACCAATCACCTTCGCTGGATAAATATTGCGTACGGTTTCAACACGTCAAGCTCAGCCACCGTACACGTTGCCGCCGACCTTGCTCCTTACTTTACCAATGCCAATACCGTTGCATTTACCGTGTTCAAAGATCTTCGCTCTGTAGCCGGTATGCGTGGTGACTATATTGCAAAGAAATTCATCAGTTCAACCCTGCCTGTTGGCAAAGCCATCACGGTAGTTGTAATATCCAAACAGGCGGGAGATTATTACTTAGGTTATGAAAGCGCTGTTACCATAACTCCTACTTCCGGTACCATTAACCAGGTAGTACCCGTCAGGCCCGTTAAAAGATCTTTACCCGAAATAATCGCATTCTTAAGTACCCTCTAGGCCTCCAGCCAAACAAGAAGAAAAAGGCTGCATGGTTTCATGCAGCCTTTTTCTTTAGTAGTATTTAATAAACAGGATCAGGTTACCAGTGTGCCTACCTTCTCCCCGGTAACAACCTTAAGCAGGTTGCCTTCCTTATTCATATCAAAAACAACAATCGGTAAATTGTTTTCCATGCATAAGGTAAAGGCGGTCATATCCATCACCTTCAGGTTCTTTTGAATACATTCGGCAAAAGAGATGGTCTCGTACTTTGTGGCCGCAGGGTCTTTTTCGGGATCGGCTGTATAGATGCCGTTCACCCTTGTTCCTTTCAGGATCACATCGGCTTTTATTTCAATGGCCCGCAATGAGCCGGCAGTATCGGTTGTGAAGTAGGGGTTGCCGGTTCCGGCGCCAAATATCACCACCCTTCCTTTTTCGAGGTGGCGCATGGCCCGGCGGCGGATGTATGGTTCGGCTATTTGTTCCATCTTGATGGCACTTTGTAAGCGGGTGTATATCCCGGCTTTTTCAAGGCCACTTTGCACAGCCATACCATTTATTACCGTAGCCAGCATTCCCATATAATCGCCCTGCGCCCTTTCAATACCGCTGGTAGCCTCATTCATTCCCCTGTAAATATTACCTCCGCCGATCACAATTGCCACCTGCACGCCCAGTTCTATAATGGATTTTATATCCTGTGCATACCGGGCGATCACTTCGCTGTCGATGCCGAAATTTTTGTCGCCCATCAATGATTCGCCGGAAAGTTTAAGCAATATTCGTTTGTACTTGGGAAGCATTTGCTGTAGAAATTTTTGCGAAGATATATTTTTATCCCGACAGCTACCGGGTTTCTTTAATGGCTTTTATTGAGTACATCATTGGCAGTTTCTCCTGCATGCCTTTTATACGCCACATCCCGTCTTCGCCCTGTTCCAGGTTATTGAAACAATTATATGCAGAAAAAGGAAACTCATTGAACTGTTGTACCTGTAATTCATGCTTCAGCAGCGAATTTATTATTTCGGTAAAGGGATGATTCCAGTTGTGCTCAATGGATCGTATCGGTGCATGGCGGTCGGAATAAGAACCGGATATTTCTTCCGTGATCACCTGTTTGTTGAAGTAACTGTATTTAATGTATTCAAAATTATCATCCAGCATCCATAATGCCGGGTGAAAATCCACGATATAAAACGTGCCGCCTGGTTTTAGAAAATA
>DAOQRQ010000416.1:0-2860 GCA_035355815.1 Ferruginibacter sp.
CTACTTCAGCATCAGCTTCGGAGGATGCAACTACCGTTACTGGGACGGTGTTTTCTACCGGCCGTATAACAACCTGTTCACCGTTTGTGCTCCCCCCGTCGGCATCTTTATAAATGTGTTGCCGGTTGGGTACAGCCGGATATACGTTCGTAACTATCCTTATTATTATTACAACGGAACTTATTATGATCAGCGTGGAAGCAACTACTATGTAGTATCGCCCCCGGTTGGCGCTGTGGTGGAAAGCATTCCCGATGGTTATGAAACGGTGGTGGTTGACGGCGAAACCTATTATGTGGTTGACGGCGCCCAATACAAACCCGTTGTGGTTGAGAACGGCGAGATATGGTATGAAGTGATAAAAGCTAATTAAGCAACAGGCACGGATACAAAGAGCAGGAAGGTTTATCTTTCCTGCTCTTGTTTTATTACTACCTGTCCCAGTTACGCATCACATCCGCAACAGACGACCCCACTTTTGTTTCTAAAAACGCACCCAGTTGCTCATCCGGCAATTTTTCTTTCTGATCCTTCAATGCTTTCCATAGCCGTATATACAGTTCTTTACCACCGGCATCATAAATAGTTGCAGCTGCCGAATGCCAGCGGCATTGAAACCATCCATAGTTCTTCGGATGATTCATGGCTATCTCATCATAGTGTTCTTCCACATCATTTAAGTGAGTGTACGTATACCCCTTTGAACCGGCGCCTGTTACCATTTGCGGAAACAGGGTCAATGCAGGCAACTGCCCGGGTTCGTTCTCTGCAATGTATGTGTGCAGGAAGATATTACAGAACAGTTCTCCCATCCAGAACCGTTGTGTCTTTAGCTTTGCCTGCGATTGAAACGCATGTCCCAGTTCATGAATGGCAAGCAGGTCGAAAAAGGGACGCATGCTTACAGTGCCATCTTCCAAACGGTAAACCTCCTGTATCTTTTTACTCAGTTTCTCGGGCAACTGGTTCAGCGGGGGTAAAAAACTTTTCCAGAAAGGATTATCATCGGCAGCCAGCACCAGGCTGTCGGCTCCCCGGTAATGTGGCATTCCATACACTACGTTACGTGCATACAATTTCCAGTCTGCCTCATTCAATACCAATAATGTCACTTCCGGTTTAAAACCGGTCAACTGTTGGTTAAAACCGATGGCTTTCCCAATGCGGTTAGCCATCGTTCCCGCCCGCTGGTCGACCCCGTTGCTGAAGAAGGTTTTAACCGGGGCATTTTTTAATTCATGAAGACTGCTTCCTTGCTGGGCATTGATCTGTAAAGCAAGAAGAAAGCTGATCAGTGTAAGTAGAAGAGATATCCTGCGTTGCATAACTTTAAATTTTACATACAAAATTCAAAGTGTTGCCTTTCAATAAATAGTACAAAAACGACATTATAAGCGCATGGAAGCCTGCATACGAACCGGGATGTTCAGAAGTTCTTTTTCAATGATGGTTGGAGATACGGCAGCAAATTCTTTAAAGTCACGAATAAGATGCATCTGGTCGAAATACCCGCATTCATATGCAATGCTTGTCCAGGTCATTTGCGGACAACTTTCGTGAAGGCGGTATGCTTTTGAGAACCGTATCAGCCGGGCGAATAATTTAGCGGGCATGCCAATACGGGTTTTACACACCCGTTCAAACTGGCGCAGGCTTAAGCAGGAAAGAGAAGCGATCTTTTCAATGGGAACATTTCCATTCAGCCGCATCAGTTCCAGCAAGGCCTTATCAAAAGGCATCGAAGGCCTGAGCCCTTTCACTTTTTTCAGCAGGAACTGCTCCACTACTTCTTTGATCGCATCAAAACTTACGGCTTTCTGCATCTGTTCATTCACCCGCTGCATTTCTGTACCGAAAACATCGGCTGCATCATAATTATCATCGATCATTTCATGCATGGGAATTCCAAGTAAACGGAACAGGCCGCCGGGATGAAAACCCACCCGTACTGCTTTATGACTTTGGTTAATGTCGAGCAATACCCGGGTTAGTTGCGGGCCAACAATAACGCTTCGGGGTTGTAATACAAATCCATCCTGTCCTTCCAGCTGAACCTTGATCCGGTCGTTGATGTAAAAGAATAAAGAATTCTGAGGCGTGGGCGGATAAGGAACGGTTAGCGGCCCGGCAGCCACATCAATTTCTGCATGTATCACCATGATGCACTGAATAAATTCCTGCAACAAGGGATGCGGCGTATAGAACTTTGTGACCAACCTTTTTTCTTACAAAGTACTGAAGAATTCTCATTTTTTATGCGCCCCATTTCTCATTCAATACTCTCTATTGTGTATTCAATATCATTTACCCGTACCATCGCTCCTTTTTTTAAGCCCAACAGTTTTTGTCCTAATGGCGATTGCGGCGACAAAGCGATCACCACAATACCTTCCACCGCTGCTTTACCCATTGCAACACTCATATAAAAATATCCCCGGCTGGTTTTTATAAGGCTCCCATTCACGATCACGGGTGCAGCCAGCGCCGGATCCAGTTTTTCCAGCGCCGCTTTCTGCAATAACAATTCCTGCAGTTGCCCCCGGGTATTTGCCTGTTCTATCTGCAGCATGGCCAGGGCCGTTTCATGTTTATCGCCGGCGGTACTTTTCGTTTCATTGGCGCCGCTTTCTTTAAGGTCGTTCAGTACCTGTTGCAGCATTTCCTGCCGGGCATTGATCGCCTGCAGGAAATGGTTGTATATTTTTTGTTTTAGTTTCACGTAACAGCGATCGTAAAAATAATCATTCACCGGTATCGGTCCGGCAATATTACCAAAACAGTTTTGCCTGGTTCTGTCTGGTATCCGTTACTTTTGCAGCAAACTAAAAACGAATAATGAAAGTAGAAGAGCAACTGGCAA
>DAOQRQ010000417.1:0-2847 GCA_035355815.1 Ferruginibacter sp.
ATAGCAGCAGCGCTGCAAAGCACACCGCACGATAAGCTCGCCGAAATTGCAGCAACCCTTCAGCATGGAGGCGCAGCACACGACCTGGCAGCCAAATCATCGGCCGAACTGATCAGTGCCATTCAGGCTTCTCCCGATCTGCATGTAAATCATACCGGCCCCATTGCCTTTGGAGGTTACTTCTTCGGCATCACCGGCTTCCATGGTTTCCACGTATTCAGCGGCGTGGTTATTAACGTGGTTATGTGGGCTAAAACAAGACTGGGTCATTTTGATGAAAGGGGACATTACGAAATGATCGAGAAGGCCGGCTTGTACTGGCACTTTGTAGACCTGGTTTGGGTATTCGTATTCCTTTGCTTCTACCTGATCTAAACAGAACGGATTAAAAACTTTGATAAAGACGAAAAAAAATAATTGTTATGAGTGAACATGCATCATCGCCGGAAATAACATTCGCACACCCGCCGGCAGAAGGCACTAAGCGTATCTGGAGAGTGTTTTGGTTACTGTGTGTGGTTACTGTTATCGAGCTCGGAATAGGCCTTGCTATTTATAATATCCATAAAGGAGCCGATCCTAATCATACGCTTGTACTTATGTTCAAGGGAATGGTGTGTATCCTTTCTTTAGCAAAAGCGTATTACATCGTATCGGTGTTCATGCACCTGGGCGATGAGATCCGGAATTTTATCATGACCATCGTGGTTCCGCTTTGCCTGTTCCTCTGGTTCATTGGCGCTTTCCTTTGGGATGGCGACAGCTGGAAGAAGCTGCGTAACACCAATGCCGGCAGCCATCCGGCAAAAACCGAACAGCATCATCAGCCGGCTGTTGATAAAGACGCAAAAAAATAATTGATACCCGGTATCAATAAATTACGAACCACTGCATTACTGCGGTGGTTTTTTTATCCGGCAAATGGCCTGCATTGATGTAAATTTGCACCGACTTAATTTTTACTGAATTGAATAAAAAAGCAATCTTAGCGCTGGTACTTGCAATCGCCATGCCCCTTGCCGGTTATCTCATAGTGAAGTATTACAGCAAGGAAGCCGTGCATATGCCCGCCAGGTATTTTATACCAGACAGTGTTATTGTATCGGAGAAGAACGGCAAAACAGTAACCGATACCATCTGGCACAAAGTAAAGAACATCACGTTCACCAATCAACTAGGAAAAAAAGTGTCACTGGATGATCTGCACGGGAAGATACTGGTCATCGACTTCTTTTTTACCCGCTGCCCGAGCATTTGCCCCGGGCTGGCACGGAGCATGAAAAAACTACAGAACTCTTTTGTAAAGAACGACAGTATTGTACAGTTCATTTCCATCAGTGTAGATCCGGCAAACGACTCTGTTCCCCAGCTTCGGAAATTTGCCGACCGCTTTGGCGCCAACCACGATACCTGGTGGTTTGTAACGGGTGATAAGAAGGAGGTATACGATTTTGCATTCAACGAACTGAAGGCCAGCCTCGCTGATAAAGAGGTGGATACGGCATTTCTTCATACGGAAAATTTCTTTTTACTCGACAGTAACCGGGTGGTACGGGGCTGGTACAACGGGTTCGATACGGAGAAGCAGGCTAAACTGGTACGGGACATTCCACTACTGATGTTGGAGAAAAACAAGAAGGCTCCCTCAGTATTTCTTGAGTTTATTCCCATTTTACCCGTTATTTTCACCGCAATCGGCATTGTAATAATTGCGATATTTATTCTCAATAACAGAAAGAAAAAACAGTCATAACCCATGCTACAGCCCTCTCTTAAAAAGAATGATAAAAAGGCCCGGCTACTGATCTATACGGTATCGGCAGTGGTTTTTGCTGCTGTACTGGTATTAAGCAGGGTAAAACTGGAGCTGGAACTTGGGTTTGATGTACACCTGTTTGCCCTGGTTAATGCAGTCATTAATTCTGTAGTGGCTGTATTGCTGGTAGCCGGGTTGGTTACCGCAAAACAAAAAGACCAACGCTCTCACCGGCAGATCATGCTTTTTGCCATTGCGCTTTCTGTTTTGTTCCTGGTTTCTTATATCTGCCATCACCTGCTTGCAGGAGAAACAAAGTTTGGAGGAGAAGGGATCAGCAAAACGATCTATTATATCATCCTGTTCACCCATATCCCGCTGGCCGGAATTATTTTACCATTTATTTTATTCACGGCTTACCGGGCGTTGATCGGGGAATACGATACACATAAAAAATTGGTGAGAATAACTTGGCCGGTTTGGTTTTATGTAGCCGTTACAGGGGTTCTTGTCTATTTAATGATCAGTCCTTATTACCACTAAATACGTTCAGGCAATGGATGGGGGTACCGCATCTTTTTCAGTCTTCCGGTTAATGCACCGGGCCATGCTCATCGGGCAGGTATTGTTCCTGGGAGTATTATACTTTGTTATTTCTGAGAAACTGATTCCAAAGCCACTGGAATCGCTGGACACGATAATTCAGGTAATTGCCTTCCTGGTTTCAGCAACAGCACTCTATATGGGGCACAGGAAATTTAACAAGAAACTCATTGAACTCAGGGAAAGCAGGGAATACGCATCAGCCAGGGCAAAATTTGAAGGATACCGGACCGTCACCATCATCCTGTGGGCATTCATAGAAGGAGCGTCTTTGTTTTGCGGTGTTTGCTTTTTCCTGGTAGGAAATTATGTGTTACTGGTGATGGGAATCTTGCTGGTGCTGTTATTTATCTGGTATAACCCGAGTAAAAGAAGAATGTCATCACAAACAGGGTTGACAGTAGAAGAAATTGAGGAGATGTAGCTGTTATAAACCCAACTCCACCGATGGGTCCCAGAATCTTTTTTTAAAATCAACCACCGTATCG
>DAOQRQ010000418.1:0-2831 GCA_035355815.1 Ferruginibacter sp.
AAGATCTCTTTAAAGCCTTTCTTCAGATAACATTCATTGATGGCAACCTTACGGCTGAGTGCTTTGATGGTGATCGGTTCGCCAATATGTTGCAGCAGCACCTCTCTTGCTTTGATGATCTTTTCCCTGTCCTCGGCGTTCTGTAAGAATTTGCAGGTGAATTCGGTCTCTTTATCCTCGCCTAGCATACAATCCATACTGTACAGCAGCAGGATCTGTGTTTGTGCATTAATGAAGATATTTTCCCGGGTATCGGTATAAGTATGATTTAGCAGTGCTTCAATGGCTGTTCTGGTTTTGCCACAAAGAGGCAATTGTTTGGAAAAAGATGTTTTATGCCTGAAAGAAAGGACATCTTCCGTTAACCCCGCTTGTGTACTGTTATTGGTGAACTGGGTAAGGTAAGTAGGTTTGAAACTGAAACTCACCACATCCACGCTGTCTACTTTTTCCACACAGCTTTTACTGCTGCTGAACTTACAGAAATCACATTCGGTTTGTTTTTGACGGCAGTATACATTACCGCTTACACAGAACTTCAGTTCCAGGTAATTGGCTGCAGGGTTATTTTTTTCTACATGATAAACCAGTATACCAGTATCATCAATATTCCACTGTGGTTGCCTGCGGTAGCGCCTGATAGAGTAGTTGACAGAACCCGGCACCACCCGGTCAACATGAAGCAATACGTCCAGGTCCTCGTGTAACAGAGGCTCCCGGTGTGCAATGCTCAATATGTCGGCGTAGTGATTCATTGAAAATTTTCGATACAAAGATACAAAAGAATGTTTAAACAATAAAAGAGTTTAACGTTTGGGATTTGTGGTTTTGGTTCCGCACTCTTCCGGATTTTTGACCTGAACCGGGGCAAAAAAACGGTTAAGATCCGCTGTGGATTTGTGTAAAAAATGCAGGCAAAATAAGCCCATAATAATTGCCTGTAACCCCTGCTTTTTCGTACATTTGCAGGAATACGAAATTCACTTTTAAAAAGAGACGGAGAACGATTATATGAGCACAGAAACAGCAGCAATTCCTACCCCGGCCAATACGGGTTATGGCGCAGATAGTATACAGGTTTTAGAAGGCCTGGAAGCGGTTCGTAAGCGGCCGGCGATGTACATCGGGGATATTGGGAACAAAGGATTACACCACTTGGTTTATGAAGTAGTTGATAACTCTATTGACGAGGCCCTGGCCGGTCATTGTAAGAACATCACGGTAATCATTCATGAAGATAATTCCATCACTGTACAGGACGACGGACGAGGTATCCCCACTGCCATGCACACAAAAGAAAAACGAAGTGCCCTGGAAGTGGTGATGACGGTACTTCATGCCGGTGGTAAATTCGATAAAGATTCCTATAAGGTTTCAGGTGGCTTACATGGCGTGGGCGTGAGTTGCGTGAATGCACTCAGCTCTAAGTTGCATGTAACGGTAAGAAGAGACGGCAAAATGTACGAACAGGAATATGCCATCGGGGTACCTCAATACCCGGTTCGGGAGATCGGCACAGCCGACACGAGGGGTACAACCGTACACTTCTGGCCCGATGCTTCTATTTTCTCCGTTACTGTGTATAATAAAGACATCCTGGAAGGGAGGCTTAGGGAACTTGCTTACCTGAACCGTAAAATAAACATCACCCTCAATGACCTGCGGGAAAAAGATGAAGAAGGCAACAACTACAGCAAAACATTTTACAGCGAAGGCGGTATTGTAGAGTTTGTTCAATCGATCGATAAAAATGCCAACCGCATGCCTTTGATACCGGCAGCCATCTATTGTGAAGGACTTGACACAGCCAGCAATGTAATGGTGGAAGTGGCCATGATGTACAATGCCGGCTACCAGGAACATATTTTCAGCTACGTAAATAATATCAACACCATTGAAGGAGGTACGCATGTGGCCGGTTTCCGCCGCAGCATTACCCGGGTGTTTAAAAGTTATGGCGAAAAGCAGGACATGTTTGCCAAAGCCAAAGTAGAAATTGAAGGCGATGATTTCAGGGAAGGCTTGTCTGCCATCATCTCTGTAAAAGTTCCGGAGCCGCAGTTTGAGGGACAAACAAAAACTAAACTGGGTAATAACGAAGTGATGGGAGTGGTTGATTCTACCTTAAGCCGTGTGCTTGAAGCGTACCTGGAAGAAAACCCCAAAGAAGCCAAGACCATCATTCAAAAAGTAATATTGGCCGCACAAGCCCGTGCAGCAGCCCGTAAGGCAAGAGAGATGGTGCAACGTAAGAGTGTACTAACAGGCGGCGGTTTACCCGGTAAACTGGCCGACTGCAGTGATAAAGATCCGGGTAAATGCGAACTGTTTCTTGTAGAAGGAGACTCGGCGGGTGGAACTGCCAAGCAGGGCCGTGACAGAAGTTTCCAGGCCATTCTTCCTCTTCGTGGTAAAATACTGAACGTAGAAAAAGCGATGGAACATAAGATATATGATAACGAAGAGATCCGCAACATGTTTACCGCCCTGGGGGTTAAGATAGGTACGCCGGAAGATCCTAAAGCACTGGACCTTTCAAAACTGCGTTATCATAAACTCATCATCATGACGGATGCTGACGTGGATGGTAGCCATATTGCCACGTTGATCTTAACCTTTATCTTCCGTTATATGAAAGAACTGGTTGAGCAGGGCTTTGTCTTTATTGCCCAGCCGCCATAGTATCTTGTTAAAAAAGGAAAGGATCAATCCTATGCCTGGAATGACGAAGAACGTAAGGCTTTAATTAAACTGTACGGACAAGGTAAAGACGATAGTGTAAACACACAGCGTTACAAAGGTTTGGGAGAGATGAACGCCGAACAATTATG